>SCTD01000509.1 GCA_004299215.1 Frankiales bacterium
CTCGACGGAGGAGACTGCGTCGCGCAGCTGCTCCCCCGCCCCCAGCCACACCTGCGAGGCCGGCACCACCGACGTCGCGCGCTCCACGGCGATGTCGAGCAGCGAGCGGCCCTGCAGCAGCGGCACCAGCTGCTTGGGCATCGCCGCTGTGGAGAACGGCCACAGCCGCGTGCCGGACCCGCCGGCCAGGATCAGCGCGTGCCTCATCAGTCCTCCGGGGTGCGGTCGCCGAGCAGGTCGGCCGAGCGGGTCGGGGCGGCGCCCTCGCCGAGCGAGCGGACACGCGCGGCGAGCAGGTAGCGCGCCAGCAGCCCGAGGCCGAGCACGGCGCGCACCGGTGCCCACAGCGGTCCGGAGTACTGCCGGGACAGGTAGCGGTAGAGCGCCTTGTGGTGCTCGCGCAGCATGGGCCCGGCCGCGCGCGACGTCGCGTGCCCGCCCTGGTGGGTGATGACCGCGGTCGGCACGTAGACGCTGGACCAGCCCGCCTCGCCGAGCCGCCGACAGAGGTCCATGTCCTCGCAGTACATGAAGTACGACTCGTCGAAACCGCCTACGGCGTCGAAGGCTTCGCGCCGCAGCAGCATGCAGGAGCCGGACAGCCACCCGGTCGTGCCCTCGACCGGCGAGCCGACCTCGGCGCGGTAGGAACGGGTCCACGGGTTGCCCGGCCAGATCCAGCCGAACAGCGCGTGCCCGATCCCGCGGCCGAGCGACGGGAAGGCGCGCGCCGACGGGTAGAGCCGCCCGTCCGGGGTGCGGATCGCCGGGCCGAGGCAGCCTGCCTTCGGCCACCCGGCCGCCGCGTCGAGCAGCACGTCGAGCGACCCGGGCTGCCACTCCACGTCGGGGTTGGCGACCACCAGCCACTCGCCGTCGAAGCCGGCGGCGCCGCGGTTGGCTGCGGTGCCGTAGCCGAGGTTGCCCCCCGTCCGCAGCAGCCAGACCCCTGGTCCCACAGCGGCTTCCGGCGCGCCGTCGGTGCTGCCGTTGTCGGCGAGCACGACCTCGTACGGCCGGGTGGTCGCGGTCGCGAGCGTGGTGAGGAACGCGGCCAGCGACTCCCCCGGGGAGTACGTGACGACGACGACGCGCAGCGGCGCGTCGGTCACTGCTCGAGAGCGCGGGAGTAGGCGGCCATGTGCGCCTCCGCGCTCGCCGCCCAGGTGAACTCGAGCGACCGCTCGTGGCCGGCGCGGCCGAGCGCCGCGCGGCGGTCGGGGTCGTCGAGCAGCGCGGTGAGGTTGGCCGCGATGGAGTCCGGGTCGGGCTCGGTGTAGGCCACGGCGTCGCCGCCGACCTCGGGAAGCGACAGCCGGTTGGTGGTGAGCACCGGTGCGCCGCAGGCCATCGCCTCGAGCACCGGCAGGCCGAAGCCCTCGCCGTGGCTCGGGTAGGCGACCAGCGTGGCGCCGCCGAGGTAGCCGGGCAGGTCGCTGAAGCGCAGGTAGCCCGGGCGCAGCACCCGCAGGTGCGAGGGCACCTCGGCCATCGTCGCGTCGATGGTGTCGTCCCAGCCGGAGCCGCCGGCCAGCACCAGCGCCGGGGTGAGCTCCCGGCCCTCGCAGGCCTTCACCCATCCGCGGATGAGCCCGGGCACGTTCTTGCGCGGCTCGAGCATGCCGAGGAAGGCGATGTAGGACTGCCCGGCCAGGCCGAGCCGCGCCTGCACGCGCGCCTTCTCGGCCTCGGTCGGCACGTGGAAGGTCGACTGGTCGACACCGTGGTAGGCCACGTCGATCTTGGTCGCGTCGGCATCGAGCACCCGCACCAGCTCGTCACGGGTGGCCTTGCTCGGCGTGACGACCCGCGACGCGCGCCGCAGGGCGGTGCGGGTCGCGGAGCGGAAGAACGTGCCCTTGACCGAGCTGTGCAGGTCCGGCTCGGTGAAGAACGTCGCGTCGTGGACGGTCACCACGACGGGACGGCCGGAGCGCAGCGGCATCGTGTAGTGCGGCGAGTGGACGACCTGGGCGTCGACCTGCTGCGCCACCATCGGCAGCCCGGTCTGCTCCCAGGCCAGCCGCGCCGGCCGGTGCGCGATGGCGGCAGGGCCGGGCACGACGGTCGCGGCGGGAGCGAGCCGGGAGTAGCGCTCGGCGTCCGCGCGCTGGCAGACGATCGCGAGGTGGGCCCCGCCGACCGAGAGCGCGGCGATCAGCCCGTCGACGTAGCGCCCGACGCCGCCGCGGTCGGCAGGGACCGCGGTCGCGTCGACGAGGACGCGGGGACCGCTCGGTCCAGTGGTGCCGGCGGTCACGCGTCGGCTCCTCTCGGGAGTGGGTCGGACGTTCGCGAGCCTACGCCGATCGCGGGCTCGCGATGTCGCGAAGCGCCGACCACAGCGCTCCGGCCGCGGCGTCCCAGGAGTAGGCGGCGGCACGGAGCCGCCCGGCCTCGGCCATCCGGGCCCGCAGCTCCGCGTCGCCGGCGACCTCGGCGAGCGCGGCGGCCAGGGCAGCGGGTTCCAGCGCGCTCACCCGCGCCGCGCCGGCACCCACCTCGACCAGGGCTGCCGCGTCACTGGTCACGACGGGCGTCCCCGCAGCCATCGCCTCGAGCAGCGGGAGCCCGAACCCCTCCGCCCGGCTCGGCACGACGAGCGCCGTCGCCCGGTCCAGCAGCACCGCGAGATCCGCGTCCGGGACGCGTCCCAGCACCCGGACCCGGTCCGGCCCCAGCCCGGCAGCCGCCGCCAGCGCGACCGGGTCGAGCCCGCCCCACCCCGGCTGCCCGACGCAGAGCAGCGGCAGGTCCGGCGCCTCGGGCCGGGCCAGCGCCGAGAGCAGCACGTCGAGCCCCTTGCGCGGCTCGAGCGTGGCGACCGTGAGCAGGTACGACGCGGGCAGTCCGAGCCGCGCCGCCCGCGAGGCGGCGTCCGCCGGCAGGGCGAGGTCGCCGGTCACGCCCTCGCCCACCACCAGCAGCTCGCGCAGCGGCGTGCGCCGCCGCAGCTCCTCCGCCACGGCCTGCGTCGGCACGACCACGAGCGCCGCCTCGCGGGCTGCGCGCTCGACCTGGGAGCGGTGCCAGGCGACCCCGCGCGGCGTCAGCGTCTCGGGGTGCGTCCACGGCACCGCGTCGTGCACGACGACCGCGCACGGGGCGCCGCCGGCCGGTGGGAAGAGCGGCGTGGGGGCGAGGACGGCGTCACCCGGGACCCGCGGGCCGCGGCCGCGCTCCCAGGCGGCGACCAGCGCCCGCCGCGGCAGCGGCAGCCGGCGAGGGCCGCGTACGCCCGCAACGGCAGCGACGGTCGTCGACCGGTGCCACGCGACCACCGAGCTCACCTCGTCGTCGGGAGAGGCGCAGCGCGCGAGCGCGGCGGCGACCTCCCGGCTGTAGCGGCCGGTGCCGCCGGGCACCGGGGCGAGGCACTGCTCGAGGACGACCGCCAGCCTCATCGGGAGCCGAGGAAGCGCGACCCCGAGCCCTTGTAGAGCGGCGTGCTCCGCGGGGGCGTCGCCCGCGGGGCGTTCAGCCCGGTGACGGTCACGTCGGTCGCGACCTGCGGCCCGTAGCGGCCGCTGCCGGCGACGGCCTGCAGGACCAGCCGGTGGCTGCCGGTGGCCTTGCCGGTGGCGGACAGCGGGATCCGCCACTCGCCGATCTCGCCCGGGTGCACGGCGGCCGTGCCCGGCCGGTTGGCGTTCAGGGACAGCGCGGGCGGCCGGCTGGGCGAGGACCAGGCGGTGGTCGCCAGCGGGAAGGCGGCGTCACCGGCGGTGCCCAGCCGCTCGGTCCCGACCTGCCACGGCTGCCCGCCGAGGTTGCGCAGCCGCACCACGAGCTCGGTCCGTCCGGACGCGTCGTTGGCGAGCGACACCGTGGCCGGCGGCCCGGCGTGGAGGAGCGCCAGCCGCGAGACGGCCGGATCCACCCGTACGACGTTCAGGGTCCGAGCGGCGTCCTCGATCCAGCCGACGCCCGACCACAGCGGCTCGAAGCCCTCGGCGGCGATGCCGACCGGACGGCCGTTGCCGTGCAGCGCGACGTCGAAGGTGCCGGTGGACCCCGGCGCGACGGCGGCGGGCGCGGCGAGCCGGGCGGCACGGGTCGCGCTCAGCCAGTCGTCGCCGGCGGCGGCGCTGACCCGGTTGCGCGGCAGCGACGTCCCCAGCAGCACCGGGCCCGACGCACCCGCCGGCCACCCGAGGTTGCCGGTGTTCCGCAGCTCGATCCGGACGGTCGTGGCGCCGTTGCGCGGCACCACGACGGTGCGGCCGTCCGGGAAGACCGGCGACGGCCCACCGGTCGTGGCCGGCGCGGCGCCGGGCGCCGCGACCGGCGCGGACGCGTACGAGGCGGTCAGGACGGTGTCGGCGACCGGCACCGTCCAGGAGACGGCCGCACCGAACACCGGACCCTCGCCGATCCGGAGGCGGTAGGCCCGGCCGTGCGTGCCGGCCGCCACTCCTGCGGCGTCGAGGCGTACGACGAAGTCGGCCCGCTCACCGGGCTCGACCGTGGTCGCGCCCGGTCGGGTGGCGTTCCGGACGAAGGCGCCCGGCCGCGTCGAGCCGCCGGCCAGCGGGTCGGCCTCTCCGGGCGGCGACGCGACCGCGAGGTGCAGCCCGGTCACCGGCCAGGCCGCGGCACCGGTGTTCTCCAGGGTGGCCGTCAGCGACCCGGTCGAGGCACCGGGCGGACGGACCAGGCTGGGCGCCGCCGACTGCGCGGTCACCCGGCTGCCGGTCTCGGCGACGACGATCCGCCACCACGACGACTTCAGCCCGTCGCTGCTGCCCGGCCACGGCCGCGCGTTGTAGACACCGGCGCCCGTGGTGGTCACGCTCGTCGGCGCGCCGGTGCTGCTCACGCCCTCGAGCACGACGGTCCGGACCCGACCGCCCCACTCGCCGTTGCCGTCGCGAGCGGTGACCCGGATCCGCTTGAGGGTGCCGAGCGTCGGGAAGCGGCGCTCCAGGTCCGTCGCGCGCAGCGAGGCCTTCCAGCTGTGCACGGTGTTCTGCACGACGCCGTCCCAGTCGTCGCGCTGCGCCTTGAGGTAGGGGAAGTCCCCGGCGGTCGACCAGCCGCCGTTCGAGCTGCTGAACTCGGCGAAGATCGGCGTCCCGCCGTAGCTGCGCACGACGCCGGCCGTCGCCCGGATCGCCTCCGTGGTCGACGCCGGTTCCAGCTCGGTGGTCCCGCTCGCGGTGTAGAGGCGGCTGCCGCCGAAGACCTGGCAGGCGGTCGTGTCGCAGATGTCCCAGTGCCCGGCGCCGTTCACCCGCGCGCGCTTGTTCGCGGAGTACGACCGGGCCGCGATGGACTGGGCCTGCAGCGCAGCGGGCCGCCATGACGACGGCGACTCGCGCGGGACGACACCGAGCAGGTAGTCCTCGAGGGGGAGCACCACGACGCTGGCCAGCGCCGTCGTGCCGGTCTTCACCGCCTGCACCACGCCGCGGTAGTCGCGGCTGGTGCCGTTCGCGTAGTCGACCCGGACGAAGGTCGGGCCGCCGAAGCGGATCGGCCCGCCGTGCGTCGTGCCGCCGCCGAGGGCGTACGGCGACCAGGTCGTCCCGGTGAGCGACTGCACGTGCAGACCCGCGCTGTCGACGGTCACCCGCCAGCGGGTCGGACCGCTCGGCAGCGTCTGCCTCGTGCCCGTCGCCAGGTCGGTGACCGTGAGCCCGCCGGCCGGGTGCACGACCAGGTCCTTGCCGTCGTCACCGGACAGCAGCACGCGGATCGGCGCCGGCGCCAGCACCGTCTTCGTGGTGCCCGGGTAGTAGAAGGACGTGATCTCGTCGGCCGTCCTCCCCAGGCTGGCGGCGCCCTGCGAACCCCACTGGCTCATGCCGCGGCCGTGGCCCCAGCCGTGCCCCTCGATCGCGAAGACGCCGTCCGCCGGGCGCTCGGCGACCTCCTCGGCGGCCGCGGGCGTCGCGGTGCCGACGGCCACGACGAGGCCCGCCAGGAGCCCGGTCAGGGCCGTGCAGGCAGGCAGGAAGATGCGGCGCATCGGGTCGTCTCCGGGTAGGGGGCGTACCTGTCAGGCGTCGGCAGCCTTCCCCAGCTGCTTGACGGGAGTCACAGTAGACACATCAGCACCACTCTGACCCGTGTCGTGACCGTTTCGTGGCCCGGGACGTCGATGCAGGGCCCCACCGACGACCCCCCAGGCGAGGTCGCCCAGGGTCATCAGCACCCGGCTCAGCACCGTCACCGCGAGCGCCGGGCCGGGGTCCAGCACCGGGGCGAGCGCCGCGACGAGCGCCACCTCGCGCACGCCCGCACCGGCCGGCGCGACGACGAACAGGAAGCCCGCGGTCCAGGCGAGGGCGTACGCCCCCAGGCTCAGCAGCAGCAGGTCGGCCCGGCCGCTGGTGTCCTGGGGGCGGACCAGCAGCCAGAGATGCACGCCGTAGGCGCCCCACATGACCAGCGCCCAGCCGGTCGCCGTCGCGACCCCCCGCCGGGAGAGCGGACGGTCGAGGGGGTCGCGGCGGAGCACCCTGAGCAGGACGCCGACGATCCGGGTGAGGACGGGCGGGTGCAGGACCGCCAGGCCGATCGGCAGCACCGCGAGCGCCCAGGCGAAGTCCTGCAGCGCCTCCGGACTCGTCAGGGGGAGGGCGACGGCCGCCGTGAGCAGGCCCGCCACGACCAGCACCCCCATGAACAGCAGGCTGGCCGTGCCGACCCGGCTGCGCGGCGCGCCGTGCGCCCGGCCGAGCTCCATCTGCGCCGCGATGGCGAAGACGCTGCCCGGGACGTACTTGCCGAGCTGGCCGAGGAAGAAGACGTGCAGCGCCGGGCGCATCGGCAGGTCGGTGCCGAGGTCGGCGAGCAGCGCCCGCCAGACCATGGAGCTGGCGAGCAGCCCGACCAGGACCGCCACGAGACTGCCCAGCGCGGCGGCAACGCCCACGTCGAGCGCAGCGTCGTACGCCTCGTCGCCGTTCTCGCGCAGCGCCAGGGCGAGCAGCGCGACGGCGAGCAGCAGGAAGCCGATCCGCACGGCACGGCCCAGGCTCGCCTTCACGCGCTCACGCTAGCCTCGACACCATGACTGCAGCGCCCGAGACGCCTGGCGTCGTGATCGGCAACCACACCAAGAAGTACACGGCCAAGAACCCGGCCATCAAGTGGCTGACCGAGCGCTTCGTCGCCCGGCTGGACGGCATGGTCGGCGACATCGCCGCCGACGCGCGCCCCGCCACCAACCCGCTCGAGGTGGGAGCGGGCGAGGGAGTCATCAGCCTGAAGATGAAGGAGCGCTTCGGCAGCTGCGTCGGGCTCGACCTGCCGGACGCCGGCCTGCGCGCGGAGTGGAAGACCCGCCCCGGGCCGCACTACCTGCACGGCGACGCCGAGCGGCTGCCGTTCAAGGACGAGCAGTTCGACCTCGTCGTCTGCGTCGAGGTGCTCGAGCACCTGCGCGACCCCGACGCCGGGCTGCGCGAGCTGGCCCGCGTGACGTCGCGGCACATGCTGCTGTCGGTCCCTCACGAGCCGTTCTTCCGGGGCTCCAACCTGCTGACCGGTCGCTACGTCAAGGACCTGGGCAACACCCCCGGTCACCTCAACCACTGGACCGGCGCCGGCTTCCAGCGGTTCGTGTCGCAGTGCGCCACGGTCCGCAAGGTCGCCTCGCCGTACCCGTGGACCATCGTCTGGGCGACGAAGGCCTAGCGCGTGCGACTCGTCGTCCAGGTCCCCTGCCTCAACGAGGAGGAGACCCTCCCCGCCGTCCTGTCGACGATCCCGACGCAGATCGACGGCATCGACGAGATCCTCGTGCTGATCATCGACGACGGGTCCACCGACCGCACCGTCGAGGTGGCGCAGGAGCACGGCGTCACGCACTTCGTGCGGCACGCCCGCAACCGCGGCCTCGGCCGGTCCTTCCACGACGGCGTGCAGCGCGCGCTGGAGCTCGGGGCCGACATCGTCGTCAACACCGACGGCGACAACCAGTACCCCCAGGAGCGGATCGCCGACCTGGTGCAGCCGATCCTCGCGGGCCGCGCGGACGTCGTCATCGCCGACCGGCAGGTCGACCTCGTCGAGCACTTCTCCGGCCCCAAGAAGGCGCTGCAGAAGCTCGGCAGCAACATCGTCAACAAGGCCGCCGGGACCGAGCTGCCCGACGCCGCGAGCGGCTTCCGCGCCTACTCGCGCGACTCGCTCATGCTGCTGAACACGATCACGCGGTTCAGCTACTGCATGGAGACGATCATCCAGGCCGGCAACAAGAAGCTGGCCATCGAGAGCGTCAAGGTCGTCACCAACCCGAAGACCCGCGAGTCGCGGCTGTTCAACAACACCTACGAGCACGTGCTGAAGTCGGCGGGCGCGATCATCCGCGCCTACATCATGTACAAGCCGTACGTCATCTTCAGCTTCTTCGCCGCGCTCTTCGGCGTGCTCGGCCTCATCCCGTTCGTGCGCTACGGGATCCTCAAGGCGATCGGCGACGACGGCAACCACATCCAGTCGCTGCTCGTCGGCACGATCCTGCTGGTGATGAGCTTCATGAGCATCATCGTCGGGATCATCGGCGACCTGCTGCGCACCAACCGCGCGCTCATCGAGGACCAGCTCGAGCACACGAAGAAGATGCGCTTCGGCCAGCTCGACCCGACCAGCAGCGCACCGGTCGCGATGGCCGAGCGGCCGGCCGCCCCGCGCCGCCGCCGCGCCGCCGGCTGACATGGCCGGCGAGAGCGAGTTCGACGTCTACAAGGCGGCGATGAAGGACCTGCGTGGGGCGCGCGAGACCAGCGCCCGCGCCTTCTACGCCGGGCTCAAGCACCGCAAGCGGCGGATCTGGATCGGGTCACCGACGGTGCTCGACGGCGCCGAGCGGATCGTCGTCCGCGAGGGCGGCGCGCTGCGGATCGGGCTCGGCTCCTTCGGGCTGTCCAGCGAGCACGACACCTCGGTCGTACGCGTCCGTCCCGGCGCCGCCTTCCACTGCGACGGCGTCGTCTCGCTGCAGCGCGGCGTGCGGGTCGTCGTCGACGGCGGCCGGCTGACGATGGGGCACGGCACCAACGTCAACGGCGTCGGCACGAAGATCCTGTGCGCCTCCGGCATCACCATCGGGGAGTTCTGCACGTTCTCCTGGGACGTCCAGTTGCTCGACAACGACTTCCACGCCATCACCGTCGACGGGGTCGAGCAGCCGTCGACCGCGCCGATCACCATCGGCGACCGGGTCTGGGTCGGCACCCGCGCGATCGTGCTCAAGGGCGTGACGATCGGCGACGGGGCTGTCGTCGCCGCGGGAGCCGTCGTCACGAAGGACGTCCCCGCCGGGGCCGTCGTCGGCGGGATGCCCGCCACCGTGATCGGCCGCGCCGACAGCTGGACCTAGCAGCCCCTGCGTCCTGCTGACCCCTGCTCAAGGCGCTCCGCTGAGCAGGACGCAAGGGATCAGGAGGTCAGCCCGAGGGCCACTCGACGCGCTCGCGGGTCCACGTCGTACCAGGCACTCACGCCTCCGGTGACCTCGTCGGGGCCACGGCCGAGCACCTGCTCGACGACGGCGGCGACCGCATCGGCGCCGGGAACGTCGGCCACCAGCACCGACCGCACCTCGAGCTGCTCCATCTCCAGCAGCAGCGCGCCGATGACCGGCGGCGCGACCGCACCCAGCCGTCCGGACGGCGCCTGACCGACGACCCGCTCCCAGGACGTGACGCCGCCGGTGAAGGTGCCCGAGCCGTCGGACTCGGGCGTGATGACGTAGCCGCCGACGGAGCGGTACCGGTAGCCCGCCTCGACCTGCCAGAGCATCGGCGCGCTCTGCGGGAAGCGCGGTACGGGATAGGTCAGCGCCAGCGACCCGTCGGGCACGCGCTCCACGGCGTCGCTCGTGAAGTAGGACGGGACGTCGGCCCTCTCGTAGGAGTACGGCCAGTCCGGCAGCAGCGGCACGGTGCACAGCAGCGCGACAGGCAGGGCGACCGCCGGCCGCAGCCGGCCGGCCGCGTGCAGCCGGTCCAGCCCGACGGCCAGCACCAGGGCCGCAGCGAGGACGACGTAGAGGCTGAAGCGGACGGCCGCCATGTTGTGCAGCACCGGCAGGTGCGCGACGACCGAGTACGGCAGCGGCGCCCCGGTCTCGACGCCGCCGACGTGCAGCCGCTCCCCCAGCGACAGCACCCACGCGACGACGCCGAGGACGGCGGCGAACCGCACGACCGCAACCGACCGGAAGCGCCAGGCCAGCGCGACGAGCACCACCAGCAGCGGCAGCCCGAGGTAGCTGCCGTTCTCGCTGTCGTTGCCGCCCCACGTGAGGGTCGCGTCGGTGCCGAGCACCTGGTGGATCGTCGGCACCACGATCCCGAGGACGTCGGCGGCGTACGGCGAGGCGTCCTGCACCGGCTCGAGCACCGCCCGCGGCCCGCCGAACAGGACCGACAGCGGCCAGGCGGCCAGCGCCGTGAGGACCCCTGCGGCGGTGACCAGCCCGACGGCTGCGTGCCGTACGCGCGCGCGGTCGAGGTCCCGGCGGCGCTGCACGGCCAGCACGACCGTCCCCGCCACCGCGACGACGAACGTCGAGGCGAGCACCTCGAGCGTCGTCATCATCTGCGCGAAGGCGACCAGGCCGAGCAGCACGCCGGCGACGACTGCCCGGCGGGCCTGCCGGACGTAGAGCTCGTGGGCGAGCAGCAGGACCACGGGCGGCGCCAGCACCAGCGAGAGGTTGAGGTGGCCGGTCCCCTGGGCGACGAGGTACGGCGAGAAGCCGTAGAGCAGTCCCGCCGAGAAGCGCGCCCACCCCCAGGGGGCGAACCGGCCGACGACCCACCACATCGACGTCGCCGAGCCGGCGAAGGCCAGCACCGCGAGCAGCGTGTGGGACGCGAGCACCCCGGCGGTCGCGGTCACCGGCCAGGCGAGCAGCCCGGGCAGCGGGAGCAGCGTGTTCCACATCAGGTTGACGCCCTCGGGCGTGACCAGGTGCTGGCTGAACCACGGCGAGCGCCCGTGCGAGAGGGCGTACGGCGTCCAGCCGAGGTACCAGTCGGTCTGCGGGGCGTCCTCGCAGGCGCACTGCGTCATGGCGCCGAGCGACCGGAACGCCGGCAGGTGCCCGAGCACCGCGAGGGCCAGGTAGGTCAGCGGCGCGAGGAGCCGATTCCTCACGTTCCGCGGACGCGCCAGACCGAGACGTGCACCGGGATCTCCCGGGACCCGTCCGGACGGACGTCGTCGCTCTCCTTCCACATGGGGAGCCGCACCTGGCGGTCGAGCACGGGCTGGACGGTCGACGGGTCGATGCCGTCGGGCAGCTCCCCGTTGTCGCCGACGACGAAGACGGGGCGGCCGTCGAACTGCTCGGCGTAGCGCTCGACCTGCTCCTGCCGGGTGAAGCCCGCGTCGACGGCGGCCCGTGTCCAGAGCAGCGCGGAGAGCTGGCCGTGCTGCAGCCAGGTCGGCGTGACGAGCAGCTGCGTGACTCCCGCGCAGCAGCCCTGCTCGGGCTCCCAGAGGTAGACGCCGTCCTGGCCACCGCTCAGGTCGGAGATCGCCTGCGTCAGCTCGAAGGAGCCCTTCCACTCGTCGTGCGAGCGCAGCGGCAGCGACTGGGAGAGGAAGAAGGCGAGCAGCCCCGCGAGGGCGAGCACGGCGGGCACGGCGGTGACGAGCTTCCCGCGGAAGCGCCAGACCACGAGGTAGGCCAGCGCCAGCGCGATGAGGATCGCGATCCCCGGCAGCACGGTCGGGACGTAGCGCCGGGTCCACCAGAGCAGCCGGGTGGAGTTGCTCGCGGTGTAGCCGTAGACCGCGAACAGCAGCAGGGACGGCAGCAGGACGGTCCAGGCAGCGGCGCTCCAGCGGCGCAGCGCCGCCACGGCGGCACCGGCGAGGAAGAGCGCGAAGCCGGGCAGGCTGACGAACCACGTCAGGCGCGACATGATCTGCTCGTCGTAGGAGCGGATCTCCCGACCGTTGTAGTCGAACAGGTCCTCCCCGAACAGGCGCGGGCGCAGGTAGCCCAGGGCCATCAGACCGGCGGCGCCGGCGACGACGAGCAGGCCGAGGACCACCTGCACGCGCCGGTCCCGCAGGGCGTCGGCGACGCGGTGCAGCGGCAGCAGCCGGAGCACGAGGGCGAGGGCGAAGCCCGCAGCGGTGGCGCCGGCCACGAGGGAGAGCGCCGGGATGCGGTTGGCGTTGGAGTAGTTCAGCGCCAGGTCGTACGCCTGGATGAGCGCGTGCGGGGTGACGACCCCGAGACCGACCGCGAACCAGGTCGCGCGGCTGTCCCACCGGCGCGTGGCGACGAGCGCGCAGCCCAGGCCCACCGACAGCGCGACGAGCAGCAGCCCGTCGGCGCGGTTGAGCCAGCCGATCCCGACCATCAACCCGGCGAAGCCGGCGGCAGGCCGCCAGCCGGTCTGCAGCGCGACGACGATCCCCAGCAGCGCGCCCACGTAGAGCGCCTGCGCGAACACCTCCGTGGTCGGGTAGCGCGCCTGCCAGACCTGCAGCATGTTGGTCGCCAGGAGCAGCCCGGCGGCTCCGGCGGCGAAGAGCCCGCCTCGCGAGCCGAGCAGCGAGCCGCCGACGCGGCGCACGAGGGCGACCAGCGCGAGCACCGAGAGCACCCCCATCAGGGGCACCGTCGCGAGCAGCGCGCCCCGGCCGCCGGCGTCGTACGACGTAGCCAGCAGGCTCGGCCACAGGTGGTAGAACTGCGGCACGATCAGCCCGGTCGAGGCGTCGCGGATCCAGATCCCCGCGAACCGCGCTCCCGGCGAGGTCAGCTGGACCGGGAAGGTCGGGTCCTCGGCGACCGCCTGCAGCACGGGGTCGTGGAAGGAGTAGTCGCCGGTCTGCGAGATGGCGATGGCGTGGGAGACGTAGCCGCCCGGGTCCTTGTCGGCGACGCCGTACGAGAAGCCCGGGAAGGTGAGCGCGGCGGCCACCGCGGCACACCCGACCGCGACGGCGACGCCGGGCAGGTCGGCTGTCAGGCGGAGCCCGATCCGGCGGGCGCCCAGCAGGGCGGCGCCGCCCACGAGCAGCAGCCCGAGCAGGGTCAGCAGCAGGACCGCGGTCAGCGAGTGCGCGTCGAGGTGGGCGAGCGTCAGCGACGCCCAGGCCGCGAGCCCCACCACGAGGAGCGCGCCGGCGCCGAGCAGGTCCAGCCCGGTGAGCGAGCGGGTCGGCCCGGTGGCCTCGTCCGCGGGGTCGGCGGAGCGCGAGGTCACCGGGCCAGCGTATCCGCGCCGACACGTCGACCTCGCCGCCCCGCGCCCACGCCCTAGGCTTGCCGGCGTGTCCGCCCACGCCCCTGAGCAGGACCGCGCCGCGCTCGCCCGCGACCGCGCGGCGGCCCAGGGGCGGATCCGCTGGGAGCTGCTGAGCTCGCTGGTCCGCAAGGACCTGAAGGTGAAGTACCAGGGGTCCGCAGTCGGCTTCGCGTGGAGCCTGGCGAACCCGCTCGCGATGCTCGGGATCTACTGGCTCGTCTTCACGAAGATCATCCCGAACGGCATCCCTGACTTCCACGTCTACCTGATGGCGGGCCTGCTGGTCTTCACGGCCTTCAGCCAGGGCGTCTCCAACGCGTCGACGAGCGTGGTCGGCAACGCCGGGCTGGTGAAGAAGGTGCGCTTCCCGCTGCTGGTGCTGCCTCTGTCCGGCGTCGGGTTCGCCGTCGTGCAGTTCGTGCTGCAGCTCCCCGTGCTGCTGGTCATCGCCCTGATCAGCGGCGTGAACTTCTTCGGCCTGCAGCTGCTGCTGGCCCTACCCGCGCTCGCCCTGCTGCTGGTGTTCACGACCGCGCTCGGCACGCTGGCCGCAGCGCTCAACGTGCGCTACCGCGACACCAGCCACTTCGTCGAGATCGCGATGCTGATCTGGTTCTGGCTGAACCCGATCCTCTACCCGGCCGGGTTCGTGAAGGCCAGGATGGGTGACCTGTTCTGGCTGTACTTCCTCAACCCGATGGCCACGGTCGTCTCGACCTTCCAGCGGGCGATCTACGTGAACAGCGACTACACCGACCCGAACGGCAAGCCGCAGCAGGCTCTGGTCGACCCCGGCTACGCCTACTACGTCCGCAACCTCGCCATCGGCTTCGCCATCGCGCTGGTCCTGCTCTGGGTCGCGCGCCGCACCTTCAACCGCCTCCAGGCCGACTTCGCCGAGGACCTGTGATGGACCGGCGTCCCGTCATCGTCGCGCGCGGCGTCTCCAAGCGCTTCATGACGCACAGCAGCAAGGCGACCCAGCTCAAGGAGCGCTTCGTCAAGGGGCGCGGCGGCGCGAGCGAGGAGTTCTGGGCGCTGCGCGACGTCGACGTGGTCGTCGGCGAGGGCGAGACGGTCGGCCTGATCGGCCCGAACGGCGCAGGCAAGTCGACGCTGCTCAAGGTGCTCGCCGGCATCCTGCGGCCGACCTCCGGGGAGGTCGACGTGCAGGGGAGGATCGCCTCGCTGCTCGAGCTCGGCGCCGGCTTCAACGGCGAGCTGACCGGACGCGAGAACGTCTACCTCAACGCCGCGCTGCTCGGGCTGTCGCGCAAGGAGGTCGACGGCCTGTTCGACTCCATCGTCGAGTTCTCCGAGCAGGCGCCTCGCATCGACGACCCGGTGAAGCACTACTCCTCAGGGGAGTACGTCAAGCTCGCCTTCTCGATCGCCGTCCACGTCGACCCCGACGTGCTGCTGGTCGACGAGGTGCTCGCCGTCGGTGACGAGGCGTTCGCCCGCAAGTGCCTGGCGAAGATCCGCGACTTCCAGCTGGCCGGCAAGACCATCCTGTTCGTCACGCACTCCCTCGACCTGGTCACCGAGCTGTGCACGCGCGGCATCGTGGTCGAGCACGGGCGCGTGCAGTACGACGGCGACCCGGCGTTCGCGGTCGGCACGCTCCGCAAGATCCTGGGCACGGACCGGCCGGTCGGCGAGCCTGCCGCGCCCGTCGAGATCGGCGGGGTGGTCGTGCACTCGGCGGTGGCGTCCGGCATCCGCGGCGGCGGACCGGTGGGGCGCTTCAGCGCGGGCGACCCGTTCCACCTGCGGGTCCACTGCGAGGTGCTGGCGGGCGACGAGGTCTACCCCGGCGAGGTCGGCGTCGTCGTGATGGGCGCCGGCGACATCCCGGTCTTCTCGCTGCGCACGCCGAAGGGGCAGGGACTGCCGGCGGTGCCCGGCCGCTACGTCGTCGACTTCGAGGTCGACGCCGTGCCGCCGCTGAACGGCGCCTTCATCCTCGGCGTGCAGGTCGACCACGCCGAGACCGGCCTGCCGATCACGGCCCGCCGCTTCGACGACGCGATCTGGGTGGAGACCGGCGACCTGCCCGGGCTGCTCGACGTCCCTGCGAAAGCCGTGGTGAGCCCTGCATGACCCGCCTCGAGAGCGACTACTACGCCTACATGGAGTACGACCCGGAGCACTCCAAGAGCGGGCTCGCCCACTACGTCCCGCTCTTCGAGCGCGGGCCGGTTCTCGAGCTCGCGTGCGGCCGCGGCGAGTTCCTCGAGCTGCTGCGCGACGCGGGTGTCGACGGCGAGGGCATCGACCTCGACGAGGGCATGGTGCAGGCGGCGACCGCCGCCGGTCTCACCGTGGAGCTGGCCGACGCGCTGACCGGGCTGCAGCGCCGCGCCGACGACAGCGTGCACGGCGTCTTCAGCGCGCACTTCGTCGAGCACCTGCAGCCCGACGAGCTCGAGGCCGTCATCACCGAGTCGGCCCGGGTGCTCGCGCCGGGCGGCGTCTTCGCCGCCGCGACCCCGAACGCCGCCTGCCTGTCCGTCGCCGGCTACGACTTCTGGAAGGACCCGACGCACGTCCGCTTCTACGACCCGCGGCTGCTCGCCTTCTACTGCGCCAAGGCCGGTCTCGAGGTCGTCGAGACCGGCGAGAACCCGCGCAACCACGCGGGCCCGCCGCCCGGCGCGACGGCCCGCGGCACCCACGTCGACCCCGACCTGCGATCCGACATGGTCGCCGCGATCCAGCGCATCACCTGGGACCCGAAGAAGGAGGCGTCGGACCCCGACTCGCCCTGGCACGCCTTCGGGCACTTCCTCGGCGTGCTCGAGGAGCGGCTGCGCACCACGCAGCAGGAGCTGGCCGACCTGCACCAGTCCTACGCCCAGCTGCTCGAGCGGCTGTACCCCCCGAACGAGGTCTACGTGGTCGCCCGTGCCGTCTGACGCCCCCCTCGCCACCGTCGTCGTCGTCAACTGGAACGGCGAGCGGTGGCTCCGCCCGTGCCTCGACGCCCTGGCCCGCCAGTCGACCTCCTTCCCGTACCTCGTGTGGGTGGTCGACAACGCCAGCAGCGACGGCTCCGTGGCCCTGATGGAGCGCGAGTACCCCGACGTCCGGGTGCTTCGCAACTCCGAGAACCTCGGCTTCGCCGGCGGCAACAACACCGCCCTGCGCGAGGTCACCACGCCGTACTCCGTGCTCCTCAACAACGACGCCACCCCGGAGCCGGACTGGCTCGAGAAGGTGCTCGCGCCGTTCTCCGAGCCGGGCACCGAGCGACTCGCCGCCGTCACGAGCAAGGTCGTCTTCGCGCCGCGGTTCCTGCCGCTCACCCTGTCCACCCAGGAGTTCCGGCCGAGAGGCGCCGACCCGCGCGACCTCGGCGTGCGCATCGCGAGCGTGGTCGTGGACGGCGAGGACGTCACCGGCCGGGTGCTGTGGGAGAAGCTCACCTGGGGCCCGGAGGGCGAGGGCGCCGGCCGCTTCTGGTGGACCCGGCCGAGCGGTGAGCTGCTCGTGCCGCTGCCGTCCGACACCGGCCCGTGGGAGATCAGCGTCCGCTGGGCGGCCGAGGCGAGCAAGGACGTCGAGCTCGGCTGGGACGGCGGCGGCGTGACCTGCCCCGTGAAGGACGAGATGTCGGAGATCAGCTTCACCGTGCCCGCCGGCACCCGGTCGGTCGACGTCGTCAACAACGTCGGCTCGATCGTCTTCACCGCCGGCTACGGCGCGGACCGCGGCTACCAGGACGTCGACGCCGGGCAGTACGACGAGCCTGCGGACGTCTTCGCGCTGTGCGGCTGCGCCGTCGCCTTCCGGACCGAGGCCGGCCGGCAGATGGACTGGTTCGACGACGACTTCTTCCTCTACTACGAGGACACCGACCTGTCGTGGCGGCTGCGCGCCGCCGGCTGGGGCATCCGCTACGAGCCCAAGGCCGTCGTGCGCCACGTGCACTCGGCCACCAGCGTCGAGTGGTCGCCGACCTTCGTCTTCCACACCGACCGCAACCGGCTGCTGATGCTGGTGAAGAACGCCACCGCCGGTCGCGCGTTCCGCGAGTGCGCGCGCTACCCGCTGACCACCGGCTCGATGGCGCTGCGCACCTTCCGCACCGCGCTCAAGGCGCGCTCCCGCCCGGCGGTGCGCCCCACCCTGATGAGGCTGAAGGTGCTGATGTCGTTCCTGCGGCTGCTGCCGGTCATGCTCGCCAAGCGCCGTGCCGCCGAGCACGTCGTGCCGCGCCGGGAGCTCGAGCAGTGGCTGGTGACCAGCCGATGAGGGCGGCCGTCTACGACCGGTTCTGGCACAGCCAGGGGGGCGGCGAGCGGCACTCCGGGATGATCGGCGTGGTGCTGTCCGAGGACGGCGTCGAGGTCGACTTCCTCGGCCACACCGCGGTCGACAAGGACGAGCTGGCCGATCACCTCGGCCTCGACCTGTCGAAGGTCAACCTGCGGATCGTGCCCGACAAGGGCGACCTCGAGGTGGCGGCCATCTCCGAGGAGTACGACCTGTTCGTCAACGGGTCGTACATGTCACGGCTCGCTCCGCGCGCGACGCACAACGCCTACCTCTGCTACTTCCCGACGCCGTTCGACGCCGACCTCTCGCCCTGGCGGCGTGCCCTCACCCGCCGGCTCGGCAAGTACGTCCGCGCCCACAGCGGCGGGCTCACCTTCGGCACCGGCTGGTTCCCGCCGGAAGGCGGTCGCCGCCGGCAGTGGATCTGGACCAGCGGCGAGGCGATCGTCGCGCTGCCCCCCGGCAACGACCGCACGCTGCGCTTCGAGCTCGGCGGCCCGGGGCTGAAAGCGCCTGTGCCGCTGGAGATCCGGGACGAGAACGGCACCGTGCTGGGGTCGTACACCGCGACGCCGGACTTCGTCGTCCACCGCCTCCCGTTCCCCGATGCGGTGCGCGGCACCGAGCTGCACTTCAGCTCCCCGACCTTCACCCCCGGCGGCACCGACGACCGCACGCTCGGCGTGGCCGTCTCGCGGATGCGGATGGAAGGCGGGAAGTACGGCCCGCGCGAGGTCATCGCGCACCGCTTCCCCTGGCTGCTGCGCGACCCGACCGACCTGTCCTTCCTCACCTCCTACGACACGGTGATGGCCAACAGCGAGTACACCCGGGGCTGGATCCGCACCTTCTGGGACACCGACTCCGAGGTGCTCTTCCCGCCCATCCAGACCGACCGGATGCACCCGGCCGCGGAGCGCGAGAAGGCGATCGTCACCGTCGGCCGCTTCTTCAGTCCCGGCCTCGGGCACGCCAAGCGGCAGCTGGAGATGGTGCAGTTCTTCGGCCGGGCGCACCGCTCGGGCGCGCTGCCGCCGGACTGGCGCCTTTACGTCGTCGGCGGCTGCGAGGAGTCGCAGAAGCCCTACCTGCAGCAGGTGCAGGCCGCCGGCGCAGGGCTCCCGGTCGAGGTCATCGCCAACGCGCCCCGCGCCACCGTCGAGCGGCTGCTGTCGACCTCGTCGGTCTTCTGGTCGGCCACCGGCTACGGCGAGGACGAGCAGAAGTCCCCCTGGGCCAGCGAGCACTTCGGCATGACGACGGTCGAGTCGATGGCCGGCGGCTGCGTGCCCGTCGTCATCGACCGGGCCGGCCAGAAGGAGATCGTGCGCGAGGGCGTCGACGGCTTCCGCTGGTCGACCCCCGAGCAGCTCATCGCGCTGACCTCGCGCGTCGCCGGCGACGAGGAGCTCCGCGCCCGGCTGTCGGCGAGCGCGGTCGAGCGGGCCGAGGACTACAGCGAGGCGGCCTTCGCCGACCGGTGGCACGAGATCGCGGCGAAGCACTCCCTGCTCGAGCCCTGATGCGCGTCGGCCTGGACTGCACGCCGCTGCTCGGCGCGCGGACCGGCATCGGCCGCTACACCCAGTCGCTGGTCACGGCGCTCGCCGAGACCGGGGACGACGAGCTGGTGGCGACCGCGTTCACGCTGCGCGGTCGCGGCGGTCTGGCCGTGCCCCCCGGCGTGGAGGTGCGGGCGCGTTCGTTCCCGGCCCGCGGCCTCCAGGAGGCGTGGGCGCGCACCGAGCTGCCGCCTGTCGAGTGGCTGACCGGGCGGCTGGACGCCTTCCACGCCACCAACTTCGTGCTCCCCCCGCTGCGCCGCGCGGGTGGTGTGGTGACCGTGCACGACCTGGCCTTCCTGCACCTGACGTCGACCGTCAGCAGCGCCAGCGCCCGCTACCGCGCGCTCGTCCCGCGTTCGATCCGGCGAGCGGCAGCGATCATCTCCCCGAGCGAGGCCGTCGCCGACCAGGTCCGCGAGGCGTACGACCCACGCGTCCCGGTGCTCGCCGTCCCGCACGGCGTCGGTCCCGCCTGGGCGGCTGCCCGACCGCCGAGCGAGGCCCTGCGAGCCCGTCTCGGGCTGCCCTCGTCGTACGTCCTGTTCGTCGGGACGCTGGAGCCGCGCAAGGACGTCCGCACCCTGCTCGCCGCGCACCGGCTGCTGCGGGACGCTCCCCCGCTGGTGCTGGTGGGACCGCCCGGCTGGGGTGAGCAGGTCGACGTGACCGGCGCGGTCACGCCTGGCTACCTCGACGAGGACGACCTCCGGCCGGTGGTCGCCGGAGCCTCCGCTCTGGTGCTGCCGAGCCGGGACGAGGGCTTCGGCCTGCCGGTGCTCGAGGCGCTCGCGGCGGGGACGCCGGTCGTCGCGAGCGATCTCCCGGTGCTGCGGGAGGTCGGCGGGACGCACGTGACGTACGCCCCGGTCGGCGACGCGGAGGCCTTCGCGGCGGCGCTGCAGCGCGTGCTGGACCACCCGGGCGACCCGTCCCCGCGGCGAGCGCATGCAGCACGCTTCACCTGGGCGGCGTCGGCCGAGGGGCACCGGGCCGCCTATAGGCTGGCTGCGTCCTGATCCCCGATCCCCGAGGTGCCCCGCCGTGCGCTTGGCCGACCAGATCCTCGAGCACGTGCACCTCACCCAGCGCCAGGTCGCCGAGACCCGCTGGGACAGCAAGCGCGGTGACCGGCGCACCCGGCAGTGGCCGGAGGCCGCCGCGGTCAGCAAGATCACCAAGGTTTCGAGCGTCTGCAACATCTGCGGCTGGCGCGAGCGCGGCTTCGAGGGGGTCGAGCACAGCGAGTCGGCGCTCTGCCCGGTCTGCGGCTCGATCGCGCGCGACCGCTTCCTCTACTGGTGCTGGACCAAGCGCACGTCGTACGACCCGGAGGCCGCCGTCCTCGAGACCTCGCCGCGGATGGGCGGGCTCTACCGGGAGCGGATGATCCAGCGGGTCGACTACACCTGCAGCGACTACGACC
>SCTD01000510.1 GCA_004299215.1 Frankiales bacterium
GGTGCGGTAGGCCGCCGCCTCCTCGCCCGCGGTCCTGGCGTCCGCCTCGTAGAGGTCGCGGAACGCCTGCTCCTCCGGGGTGCCGGCTTCGATGGTCCTGGCGGTGGTGAGCAGGTCCTGCTGCTCCTGCGCCTTGCGCGCCGCCGTCTCGCTGTAGACGCGCTCGAGCCCGGCGACCACGTCGCCCGGCGTCTGGAAGACGATCTCCTCCGGCTCGCCCTGCACCGGGGCACGGAGGTAGGCGCGGCGGACCTGCAGGCCCGACTCCTCCAGCAGCTCGCCGAGCTCCTCGGGGGTCAGGGCCTTGTTGAGGCTGATCAGCGCGAGGTAGCTGGCCCCGGGGTCGCGCCGGGACAGGTCGACGGCGCGCTCTCGGGCCGCGGCGAAGTGCTCGTCGATCGTGTCGCCGACACCGGGCCCGAGAGCCAGCGGCAGCGCCGCCTCGCGCTCGGCCTGCTGCCGCTCACGGACCGCCTCGGGCCCGCTCAGCGCGAGCGCGGCGCCGGTGCCGGCCAGGAAGACCGCCGCCACGGCCAGCACGCCCAGCTGGGGCACGTCACGGACGAGCTTGAGCGGGCCGCTCGAGGCGTACCGCTCGTCGAGGCGGTGCAGCACCCCCGACTCGCGCGGTGCGAGCAGCTCGTCGGCCCGACGACGCAGGTTGGCGCGCGCTGTGCTCCGGCGCGTGGCCGCGCCGTCGAGCAGCTCGCGGAGCAGCGCAGCGAGCCGCGGCACGAACCGGGAGTCGAGGTCGCGGAGGTTCACCCTGAACGCCTCACGACCACTCCGCGACGCGGTCGAGCGCGGTCTGCAGATCGGCTGGGTAGGGGCTCTCGAACTCGACCCAGCGCCCGTCGTCGGGGTGCGCGAAGCCCAGGCGTACGGCATGCAGCCACTGCCGCTCCAGGCCCAGCTTCCTGGCCAGCGTGGGGTCGGCGCCGTAGGTGACGTCGCCGACGCAGGGGTGCTTCAGGGCGGCCAGGTGCACGCGGATCTGGTGGGTCCGGCCGGTCTCGAGGTGGACGTCGAGCAGCGAGGCGTGCCGGAACGCCTCGATCGTCTCGTAGTGCGTGACGCTGTCGCGCCCGCCGGCGACGACGGCGAACTTGTAGGCGCTCGTGGGATGCCGGTCGATCGGCGCGTCGACGGTGCCGCTCGTCGGGTCGGGGTGGCCCTGGACGAGGGCGTGGTAGCGCTTGTCGACCGTGCGCTCGCGGAAGGCGTCCTTGAGCACGGTGTAGGCGCGCTCGCTCTTGGCGACGACCATGCAGCCGCTCGTGCCGACGTCGAGCCGGTGCACGATCCCCTGCCGCTCCTCGGCGCCGCTGGTGCTCACGCGGTGACCGGCGGCGGCGAGCCCGCCGATGACGGTCGGCCCCTCCCAGCCGGGGCTCGGGTGCGCGGCCACGCCGACCGGCTTGTCGACCACCAGGATGTCGTCGTCCTCGTAGCGGACGGTCAGCCCGGGGACCACCTCCGGCGGGCGCGCGGCGGCTCGCTCCGGCTCGGGCAGCTGCACCTCGAGCACCGCTCCGGCGGTCACCCGCTCGCTCTTGACGGTCGGGTTGCCGTCCAAGGTGGCCGCTCCGGTGCCGACCAGGTCCGCCGCGGCGGTGCGGCTGAGGCCGAAGAGCCGGCTGATCGCGGCGTCCAGCCGCAGCCCGTCGAGCCCCTCGGGCACAGGTACGGAGCGGCTCTGGGTCACCCGTACATCATGCGGGGTCGACCCGCCGGGTGCCGTCGACCTCGATCCCGCGGAAGGTCAGCAGCACGGCCAGCATCCCGCCGACGACGATGCCGGAGTCGGCGACGTTGAAGCTCGGGAACCAGCCGAGCGCGATGAAGTCGACGACCGCGCCGCGCCCCGGACCGGGGTCGCGGAGGATCCGGTCGACCAGGTTGCCGAGCGCCCCACCGAGCAGCAACCCCAGGCTGAGCGCCCAGCCCGCGCTGCGCAGCCGGGTGCTCACGCGAACGATCACGGCGACGACGGTGATCGCGACGGCCGTGAAGAGCAGCGTCGCGCCCTCGGCGAAGGAGAAGGCCGCGCCGGAGTTGCGGGAGACCCGCAGGTAGAGCTCGCCGCCGAACAGCTCGATGGCCCGCTTGCCCTCCAGCTCGGCGACCACCCAGATCTTCGTCGCCACGTCGAGCGCCAGGACGAGCGCCGCGACGAGCGCGAGAACGGACGTACGGCGTGGTCGGTCGGGCTGGTCGTCGGCTGCGGGCTGCTGGGCGGGCTGGTCGGTCAGCGCCGCTCCTCGCGCTGCTTGCACGCCACGCACAGCGTCGCCCGCGGGAACGCCTGCAGGCGGGCCTTCGGGATCGGGTTGCCGCAGTTCTCGCACCGGCCGTAGGTGCCCTCGTCCAGCCGGGCCAGCGCCCGCTCGACCTGCAGCAGCAG
>SCTD01000511.1 GCA_004299215.1 Frankiales bacterium
CCGTGGCCGGCCTGCCACGCATGGTGACGATCACGAGATCAGCGCCCGGTAGCGGGCCTCCCCGTCCCGTCCTGTCAGCTCGGCCGCCGGAGCCGCGCCGACGACCCGGCCGCCCTTGAGCACGACGGCCTCCTCGCAGGCCTGCACGGCGAGCTCGAGCAGGTGCGTGCTGACCAGGACCGCCGCGCCGCCGGCCCGGGCCTGCCGTACGACCTCCAGGGTCGCGTCGACCCCCAGCGGGTCGACGCCGTCGAACGGCTCGTCGAGCAGCAGCAGCCGCGGCTCGTGGAAGGCGGCGAGCAGGACCGAGAGCCGGCGGTTCATGCCGTGCGAGAAGCCGGCGGTGACGCGGTCGGCGACCCCGATGAGGTCGAAGCGCTCGAGCAGCTCGGTGGCGCGCTGCTGCCAGGAGGACATCCCGCGCAGCCGGGCGGCGAGCTGCAGGTGCTCCCACGGCGTGGCGCGGGGGATCAGCCCGCCGACGTCGGGGCAGTAGCCGACCGCGGCTCGCACGCCCGCGGGGTCCTGCGCGGCGTCCACGCCCATGACGTGCACGGTGCCGGCGCTCGGCGGCAGCACGCCGGCCAGCACCCGCATGGTCGTGGACTTGCCGGCGCCGTTGCGGCCGACGAGGGCGACCGAGGCGCCTTCGCCGACGGACAGGTCGAAGCCTCCGACGGCGCGGACCGGTCCGAAGTCGACGACGAGCCCGTGGGCGAGGAGGACAGGGGTCACAGTGCTCCTTCGACCGTCGAGAGCCACGACTTCAGAGCATGACGCACGCGGGCGGATGCTGCCCAGGGGCGTGCGCTCACACCCAGCCGTGCTCGTCGATCAGACGGCCGTCGCGCAGCCGGATCGTCTTGCCCTGGTGCAGCAGGGCGTGGTCGCGCTCGCAGAGCAGGACGGTCTCCTGCAACGACGTCGTGCCGTGACGCGCAAAGGCGTAGACGTGATGGGGGATGAGCCGTTGACCGGGGCGACATCGACATCCGGCGGTCTGACATCGTCCGCCGGTCTCGGCGTGCTTGGCGCGTCGCTCGTGGGGCTTGAGCGTGCGCTCGGTGTGGCTGGCCTCGATGACCTTGCGGCCCAGGCTCATCACGAACCGGGTGGCGTTGATGTCGCACCACCAGCGGCGGACGACGGACCCGGGGAGGGCGGTGCCGGAGCCTGCGGTCGCGGGCAGCGCCCCCGGGGCGCCGGCGAGGCCGTCGTCGCGGACGAGGACGGAGATGTGGGGGGCGACCTTGTCCCGGCTGCCGAGGGCGCCGCTGTCGAGCAGCCGACGCAGGGCGTTGCGCAGCGCGTCGTGGCGGCGCCGCCGGATGGACCGGGGCGCGCCGGACTCGGGCAGCTCGTCGGCCGACTCCACCCCGGACTCGCGCGCCCGCCGCCAGGCCGCGGTGTCGACCGGGTTGTCCTCGTCGACGGCCATCTCAGCCTTGAGCACGGTGTGCAAGAGCTCTCCGGTCTCGAGGTCGAGGTCGCCGTCGACCCGCCAGCCGCTGCCGTCGTCCTTCGGCACGAGCGTCAGCCCCGCCTCGTCCTCGCCCCTGGCGGCGCGCTTCTCCAGCTCGTTGGGCAGCAGCGCGTCGGTGAGCATGCGCAGCGCGTGGGGGAGCTGACCCGGCTCGAGGCGGGTGGCGAGCAGCACGAACGCCGCCTCCAGCCGGGCGATCTGCGACGCGCCCGAGGCCTGCACCTGCGCGAGAAGGTCGATCAGCTCGGTCAGCCGGGGGTCGTCGTCGTCGAGCCCACCGACCGACTGGCAGAAGAGGTCGACCACGCCGTCGCCGATCACGCCGGCCAGCGCCTGCTCGCCGTCCTGGCCGTCGATCAGCCCGTCGGGACGGTCGACGACGGGCCGGAGCTTGGCCAGCGCCCTGCTCAGTCGCTGGGCGACCTCGACGGACAGCGTCCTGTCGTCGAGCGCCGCCTGCACCGCGGGCAGCCGACCGAGCCGCCGGGCGAGGGTGACCGCGTCCCGCGACATCGAGCTCTGCTGCTGGCCGACCCAGCTGGTGGTGGAGCCTGCGCCCTCCAGATCGTGCAGCCGGCGGACGTCGATGTCTGCGACCCGCTTGAGGAGCGCGTTGTCGAGCTGCTCGCGAGCGGCCAGCAGCGCCCGGGCATCCACCAGCGCCTGCTGTCCCGTCAGCGACGACGGGTCCAGGTCGCACAGCTTCTGCACGTCGTCGACCAGCGCCTGCACCGCCTCGCTCGGCGTGACGGGAGGCTTCGGCCGATCCACCCCAGGCATCGCCCACGCGGAGGCATCGCTCTGCCACTCCGCGGTGACGTCCTGGCGCTCATCGAACATGCGTTCGAACCTACCCCATGCGGGGCAGGTGTCAACCCTTTGTGGGCATCAATCTTCTTTGCCCACAGGGGTTTTCGTTGTCCACAGAAGTGCGGAGCCGCCTTGACGAGACTGCGTGACGCCTACCTCCGGCGGAACCGGCCGGACGCCTCGGCGACCTGCTGCTGCACCGGCGGCGCTTCGATCTCCTTGGGGTAGAGCGAGACCAGCTTGGCCTGCTCGTAGTCGACGGTCCCGTCGGCGACGAGGTCGCTGAGCGCGCTCTCCAGGGTCTGCATCCCCTCGGACTGGTGCGTGCTGACGACGTTGCGCAGCTGGTTGGTCTTGCCCTCCTTGACCAGGTTGCGGACCGCCGAGTTGGCGACGAGC
>SCTD01000512.1 GCA_004299215.1 Frankiales bacterium
CGAGCAGCTCGCGCAGGGCGGGGTTGGCGTCGCGGGCGGTGCGGCCCAGGTCGTGGGCGCGCAGGTCGGTCCGGGTGACCGGTCGCAGCCGCAGGACCCCGCCGCGGCCGGGGAGGGTTCTCAGCACGGTGCGCAGGCTCGTCGGGGGCAGGAGCTCGCCGTCGTGCTGCCGGCCCCAGCCGGACAGCGGGTCGATCTGGGCGGTCAGCTGCGGCCGCCGGCGGCGGGCGATGCCGGGGTGCGTGGTCTGCTCGGCGGCCAGCGCGTCCTGGGCGAGCGCGAGCAGCGCGTCGGCGTCGGTCACCGCGCCGGCGCCGCCCGGCGTTTCCGCGGGAACGTCCGGCGCGGGAGCGGGAACGTCCTGCGCCTGTCGGGCGGCGCGGACGGCGGGATCGTTCAGGTCGATCTCCGGGTCGGGCAGCGGCTCCCGCCAGCGGGGCAGGCTGGCCAGGAACGACCCGGCCGCGGCCCGCACGTCACCGACGGTGGTCCCGGCCGGCCAGCCTGGCACCGGCGCCTCCACGTCGACCGGCGGCGGCGTTCCCGCGGAAACGTCCACCCGCCCCGGCGCCCGCCCGGGATCCGGTGCGGGCGCGACCGTCGAGTCGCCGGCCGCGGGCGTTCCCGCGGAAACGCCCTCGGCTTCGGCCGCGGCCGGGGCGTCGGCGGCGGCCTGGGCTTCCTCGGCGTCGCGCCGGCGCTGCAGCTCGGCCTTCTTGGCCTCGATCCCGGCCTGCAGCACCGGCAGGAACTCGGCCGGACCGCTGACGGTGAAGGTGAAGTGCCCGTCCGGGTGATACCGCACCCGGGTCCGCAGCTGCCACGCCGCGGTCTCCGGATCGGCCTCGGCCTGCTCCGCGGCCTGCGCCCGGCGCACTCCCCGCACGACAGCCTCCAGCTGCGCCGCGGTCGAGCTCCGGGCCAGTGACACCCAGTCGATCCCGTCAGCAGGGTCGGCGACCCGGGTGATCGCCCGGACCTTGGAGTAGGAGACCCGACCGGCGCCGTAGGCCTCCGCCACCGCGGGCAGCTCCTCCAGCCGGCGCGCGACCCGTACCTGCTCACGCGCCGCACCCAGCGACAGGCCGACCTTCCACGCCAGCCAGTGCGCGCACGACAGCAACCCCGGCCCGGCCCACCCCTCCCGCCGGTCGAACTCCGCCACCCACGGCAGCAGCTCCGCCTCCGCCGCCGCGATCCGACCCGCCCGCAGGCAGATCCCCGCACCCAGCTCATCAGTGCTCAACGTCGAAAGACTCGTCATAGCAGGAACTTACGAGCCACCAACGACACTTTCGGAAGGCGTGATCAAGCCAGGTGGGGGAGGACATCCGCCGGCAGCTCTGCAGGGAGCATGCGCGTCGCTCGTCGCGTGCCGTAGCGCCTGGAGAGGGCTACCTCCGCTTCGGGATCACCAGCTCCGGGGAGCGCGCGCCGTTGGTGTTGCCCCACGCGTCGAGGACTCCGCCGGGCTCGACGAGCACGCGGTCACCGGTGCGCAGCGCCTCACCGCGGATCGGTGCGATGACGAGCTCGCCGCCGTCGACGGTGGCCGGCAGCCGGTCGGTGCTGCCGTTGCGTCGCAGCACGGTGACGGTGCCGGACGCGGGGGCGCCGTCCTCCTGCCACGGGTGGAAGCGGCAGAAGATGCAGTACGCCTGGTCGTCCGCGGTGCCGGCGCGGTACCGGTAGTAGACCCGCTGCCGGTGCTCGCCGAAGACGCCCTTCTCGGTCTTCTCCCGCTGGTCGGCGACGCTGCGCATCGCCTTCTCCCACTCCCAGCCGTCGGGGTAGTCGATCGGGCCGTACTCGTGGGTGCGGCCGTCGAACACCTCTGTCGTGGACGGGCCGACGGGGATCCGGACGCTGCCGTCGCCGGCGACGCGCGGGGCGCCGACGGTGATGCCGGACCACGGCCTCACGGCGAACGGCTCGCTGGTGAAGGAGTACGGCTCGACGGCGTCGCCGGGCGCCGTGCGGTGCTGGCCCTCGACGGTGAAGCGGTAGGTGCCGACCGGGGTCGCGCGGTGGCGCCGGCCGGTCAGGTCCGGCAGCTCGACCTCGGAGACGAAGGCCTCGAAGCTCGCCGTCCACTCCCACACGAACTCACCGGCCGCGAACGCCGGCAGCTCCTCCGGGGTCGGGAAGCGGACCTCGGTCTGGACCGCGCCGGTCTGGTCCTCGTACGGCACCCAGGCGCCGTCGACCAGCCGCTCGACGCGCACGTCCGGGAGGTCGGTGTAGGAGGAGCCGCCGGTGAAGCCGATCACCGCCCCGCCGAAGCGCTCGACGTCGACCGGCTGCGTGGTGATGCCGGGGGTGCCGCCGTCGGCGGGGAGCGCGGCGTCGTACGTCGTGGTGTGCGCACGCGCCAGCTCACCCATGCCCTGGCTCACGACGCGGGCCCGGCCGGACTCGGCCTGGTAGGCGAGGTCGAGCGGGCTGAGCGTCACCGGGTCGCCGCCCTTGAGGGAGGCTGCGAGCTTGACCAGCCGGGTCGCCAGGTAGTCGGCGCCGTGCAGGCCGAGGCCGTTCAGCGCCTTCCGGTAGTGGTCGTAGCCGCGCATCTCGCGGTACTCCGGGGTGTAGCCGAAGTAGTCGTTGGCCATGCCGACCGCGACGGTCAAGCCGTAGCCGTCCGGCGCGCCGTACTCGGTGATCTCGCGGTGCGTGAAGTTGCCCTTGATCTTCGCGGGATCGGCCGGCTCGGCCTCGCCGCCGAGGTCGGTGTGAGCGTTCTCCAGCTCCTCCCAGCCGTCGGCGTCGTTGTTGATCTGCGCCTTCATGCGGCGGTACTCGAGGTCGGTCACCGGCTCGAGCACGGGCCACGGGCCGGCCTCGCGGAAGGAGCGCGGGTCGGCGCAGGACCAGGTGGTGTCGGCGTTCTGCTGGCAGAAGTCGCTGCCGTCCGGGCGCTTCTGCGTCGTCCAGTCCCAGCCCTTCCACACGTCGCCGGCGACCTTGTTGAGGCGGGACTGGATGTTCAGCGCGCCGTCGGTGAACTGCTCGCAGGGGCAGAACGTCGCGGCGATGTCGCCGATCCGCACCGCCATCAGGTGCACGGCAGCGGTCTCCTCGACGCCCGTGAAGGCGGTGCCGGTGTAGGACTCCGGCACCGGGACGCCGGCCTCCTTGAGCTGGTCGTAGACCTCGCGCTCCTCGAACGGCGTCGTCTCCACCACGGGCTGGCCGACGCTCTCGCCGGCGGTGTTCTCGCAGTCGGGGAAGCCGAGCACCGGCACCTGCCAGTTGCCGTGGAAGAGCGAGGCGGTGTTGCAGTTGCTGATGCCCGGCACCGGGCGCATGAACGGCGGCGCGAACCGCTCGCTGGCGACGGCGACGTCGAGGTCGCTGCCGAAGGGCACGAGCTCGATCGGCGGCCCGTCCGTACGTGGGTCGTGCGGGTCGTAGGGCGCCGGCTGCTCGTTCTGGTCGAGCGCCCGGTAGGCGCGGTGCACGGCGTCGGCGAACAGCCGCGCACCGGCGTCGATCTGCTGCCAGCCGCTCTCCTGGAACTCGCGCCGCTCGTGCGGCTCGTGCACGCGCAGGTCCTTGTGCGGGCCGGACGAGCCGGTCTCGCGCTGGCTCATGACGCTGGTCGTGCCGAGCTCGCGGTCGACGACGCGCATCGCGGCGTGCGTGATGTCGCCGCTGAAGAGCTCGTAGCCCCAGGTGAACTCGGGGTGCAGCCCGAGAGTGATCCAGTTGGCGTACGGCTCGGGCGTCCCGCTGCTGAGGTCGTCCACGCGGACGACCGTCAGCTGCCCGGTGGTGTGCGAGAACGGCTGCCCGGCGGGGGTGCCGTCGTCGGCGATCTTCGGGCCGATGGTGTGCGCGGTGATCTCGTTGAACGGCACGGTGGCCGCGCCGATGCGCACCGGGCGCAGGTCGGCGGCGGCGTCGATGACGGCCTGCGCCATGCGGGTCGACATGTACTCGAAGAAGCGCAGGTCGAAGACGTCCTGGAAGACCCAGGTCCCCCAGCTCGGCGTCGAGTAGAAGGGCGAGTTGTGGTTGTGGCTGACCGTGATGGCCAGGTTGTCCTCGGTGATGCCGGTGACGACGCCCTCCTGCAGCCCCGTGGACACCGCGAGGTCGTGCTGCTCCAGGAGCTGCGCGACGCGCCGGTTCAGCAGGTCGTTCGGCAGGTAGAGGTCGTTGGCGACGACGGCGAAGCGCTGGTCGTTGACGCCCTCGACGACGAGCGCGCGGGTGACGGTGCGCGACTGGATGCCGCGGGCGGGGCGCTTCTTGGTCGCGTGCAGGAACGGGTCGACCTGCCCGCCGTAGACCGCGGACGGCTGCTGGGTGTCCGGGATGTCCTCGGCGAACTGGCCGCCACCGGCGCCGAGGTGCCAGGAGGCGTCGACGGAGGCGACACCGGCGCGGGTCGTCGCGCCGGCCGGGAGGAGATCGGCCGGGGTCTCCACGAGGTCGCCCAGCGCGGCGGCGGGTGCGGCGAGGCCGAGGACGAGCAGGCAGGTGACGGCACGCAGCAGCGCGCGCCGGCCGGGACGGGAGGACAACGGGGGCTCCGTTCGGGCGAGGTTGCCCCGGTGTTTCGACATCGTGGCTGCACAGTCCTGCTGCGGCCTCGCTGGCTTCTGGCAGGCTGTCCGTGCTCGGGAGGGCTCGCATAGTGGTCGAGTGCGGCGGTCTTGAAAACCGCTAGGGGTGCAAGCTCCTCAAGGGTTCGAATCCCTTGCCCTCCGCTGGGTAGATCAACTCCATGGCTCTGCGTCGTCCTCGGCTGCCCGCGTCCCGGCGCGGCAAGGTCCTGCTGCTCGTGCCGCTCGGCCTGCTGCTGCTCGGCGCGCTCCTGGCCGGCGTCGCGTACTCCCAGGTCGAGGTGCTCGAGCCGGACGAGGTCGCGCTGCCCGAGGCGACCATCGCCTACTACGACGACGGCAGGACCGAGCTGGCGCGCCGGGGCACCAACCGGACCAGCGTGCGGCTGGCGGACGTGCCGGAGCACGTGCGCAACGCGGTGCTCGCCGCGGAGGACCGGCGCTTCTACTCCCAGCCCGGCATCAGCCCGACCGGCATCCTGCGCGCGGCGTGGGTCAACCTCCGTGGCGGCGAGATCAGCCAGGGCGGCTCGACGATCACCCAGCAGTACGCCCGCGCGCAGTACCTCAGCTCCGAGCGCACCTTCACCCGCAAGGCGAAGGAGCTGCTCATCGCCGTCAAGCTCGACCGCACCTACGAGAAGGACCAGGTGCTCGAGCACTACCTCAACACCATCTACTTCGGCCGCAACGCCTACGGCATCGAGGCTGCGGCGCGCGCCTACTTCGGCGGGCCGGTCTCGCGGCTGTCCCCCGAGCAGGGCGCTGTCCTCGCCGGCCTGATCCGCGCGCCGAGCGTGCTCGACCCGCGCGAGGAGCCGGCAGCGGCGGAGCGCCGCTTCCGGCAGGTGCTGTCGGCGATGCGGGAGAACGGCTGGTACGACGGCGATCCCGCGACCGCGACGCTCCCCGGCACGAAGGGCCTGGGCGACCGGCCGGCCGACCTGCTCTACCTCGAGCAGCAGATGCGGCGCGAGCTGCGTGCCCACGACATCGACCCCGACCAGCCCGGCCTGCGCATCACGACGACGATCAACCAGAAGATGCAGGACGCCGCGCGGCGGACCGCTGCCGAGGTGCTCGACAGCGTCCCCGGCGAGGTGCGCGCGGCGCTCGTCTCCGTCGAGCCCGGCACGGGCGCGGTGAGGATGTCGTACGGCGGCCGCGTCTACGGCGACGCCCAGATGCTGGACGGGGTGTGGCAGGAGCGCCGGCAGCCGGGCTCGACCTTCAAGCCGATCGCGCTCGCGGCCGCGCTCGAGCAGGACATCGGCCTGCGCAGCCGCTACGACGGCGCCGACGACCTCGACGTCGAGGGCTACCCCGACGGCCTGTCCAACTTCGGCGACCAGAGCTACGGGCAGGTCGACCTGATCACGGCCACGGCGAAGTCGGTCAACACCGTCTACGTCCCGCTCGGCCTCGACGCCGGCCTCGGCAACGTCGTGTCCACGGCGTACGACCTCGGCATCCCGGAGAGCAGCGAGCTCGAGGCGGTCCCGTCGATCACGCTGGGCACCCAGTTCGTGCGGCCGGTCGACATGGCCGGCGTCTTCGCGACGTTCGCCGCCGGCGGCGAGCAGGCCGACCCGTACCTCGTCGCCGAGGTCACCCGCGACGGCGAGGTGCTCCTCGAGCACGAGCCCGAGGTCGAGCGGGCGCTCGAGGCCGACGTCGCGGCGGACGTCACGCACGCGCTGCAGGCGGTGCTCGGGCCCGGCGGCACGGCCGCGGCCGCGGCGATCGGCCGGCCTGCTGCGGGCAAGACGGGGACCACGACGGACAACACCGCCGCGTGGTTCGTCGGCGCCACGCCGCAGCTCTCGACCGCCGTCGCGCTCTTCGGCCCGAAGCCGGCCGACCGGCTGCGCATCGACGGCGTGCGCGAGGTCACCGGCGGGTCGTTCCCGGCGCGGCTCTGGGACGCCTACATGACCTCGGCGCTGGAGGGGCTGCCGGTGGAGGCCTTCCCGCCGCCGGCCTTCGTGGGCGAGGACCGCGGCGCGTCGCCGTCGCCGGCCGCGCCGGCCCCGCCCGCCACGAGCTCCCCGGACGCGTCCCCGAAGAAGAAGGACGCGCCCCGCGGTGAGCCGAGCAAGCCGGGCAAGGGCAAGAAGGGCAAGGGCGGCGGCTGAGGCGCGCCCGGTCAGGCGGCGACGGGGTGGGCCGCGGCCGCCTCGGCCGCGCGCCGACCGGTGTCCCAGACGCCGACGTGCCCGCGCGAGCAGCGGAAGACGACGTGGATGCCGGTCTCGTCGTTGCGGATGCCGAGGACCTGGCCGGCGAAGACCAGCTGGCGGCGGGAGCACTCGGTGCAGAAGACGTCGAACACGGCGGTTCCTCAGGGAGATCGGCGCCGGCGGGGGTACCGGACGCCGTCCACGCTAGGCGCCGACTACTCATCGAGGTAGCCTCTCTTTCCTCGGATACCCATAGGGAGTGCCGATGCTTTCCCTGCACCAGCTGCGCTGCTTCACCGCGGCGTACGAGCTGCAGTCCTTCACCGCGGCTGCCACCGAGCTCGGCTACGCGCAGCCGTCGCTGTCGGAGCAGATCCGGCTGCTGGAGCGG
>SCTD01000513.1 GCA_004299215.1 Frankiales bacterium
CGGCGGCGGGTCCACTCCCCGTCGGCGGCGACCAGCACCAGGGTCGTCGCCGTGGTCGAGGTCTGCGGCTCGACGAAGCCCTCGACCCCACGGCGGCTCTCGGCCCACGCGGACAGGTGGGCGAGGTCGGTCGACGAGGCCGCGCGCGGCGTGCCTGGCCGGCCCTTCCCGGTCAGCCGGTCGAGCAGCCCCACGACGATCCCTCCTGTTCGCGCCCGCCCCCGGCGGGAATGCCCCGGGGGTCGTGCGCACCTGTACTCCTCGGGTGAAAGGATGCCCGAGCGGGCGCGCCGGCGTGCAGTCGCCCGTCCAGACACACCGCCAGAGCCGATCCGGGAGAGCGCACCGATGAGCGAGAACCAGACCGTCGACCTGGTCGTCCTCGGAGGTGGCAGCGGCGGCTACGCAGCGGCGCTGCGCGCCTCGGAGCTCGGCATGACCGTGGTCATGGTCGAGAAGGACAAGGTCGGCGGCACCTGCCTGCACCGCGGCTGCATCCCGACCAAGGCCCTGCTGCACTCCGCCGAGACCGTCGACGTCATCAAGGAGGCCGCCCAGTTCGGGGTCAACGGCACCTTCGAGTCCGTCGACATGCCGAAGGTCAACGCCTACAAGGACAAGGTCGTCGAGGGGCTCTTCAAGGGGCTGTCCGGCCTGGTGAAGTCGCGCAAGATCGAGGTCGTCCAGGGCCACGGCCGGCTGGTCTCCCCCACCGCCGTCGAGGTCGACGGGCGGACCATCGAGGCCAGGCACGTGCTGCTGGCCACCGGCTCGGTGCCGCGCTCGCTGCCCGGCCTGGAGATCGACGGCTCCAAGGTCATCACCAGCGACGACGCGCTGAGGATGGACACCATCCCCGGCTCGGTCGTCATCCTGGGCGCCGGCGCGATCGGCTGCGAGTTCGCCTCGGTGTGGCGCTCCTTCGGGGCCGAGGTCACGGTCGTCGAGGCGCTGCCGCACCTGGTGCCGCTGGAGGAGGAGTCCTCCTCGAAGCTGCTCGAGCGGGCCTTCCGCAAGCGCGGCATCAAGCAGGAGCTGGGCGCCCGCTTCGAGAAGGTCGAGACGACCGACGGCGGCGTGGTCGTCCACCTCGAGGGCGGCAAGACGGTCGAGGCCGAGCTGCTGCTCGTCGCGATCGGCCGCGGGCCGGTGTCGCAGGACCTGGGCTACGAGCAGGTCGGCGTCGAGATGGAGCGCGGCTTCGTCAAGGTCGACGAGTACTGCCAGACGAGCGTCCCGACCATCAGCGCGGTCGGCGACCTCATCCCGACCCTGCAGCTGGCGCACGTCGGCTTCGCCGAGGGCATCCTCGTCGCGGAGCGGCTGGCCGGCCTGGCCGTCACGCCGGTCGACTACGACGGCGTCCCCCGCGTCACCTACTCCTCCCCCGAGGTCGCCTCGGTCGGCATCACCAGCAAGGTCGCCACCGAGCGCGGCTACGACGTGGTCGAGGCGACGTACGACCTCGCCGGGAACGGCAAGGCCCGGATCCTGGGTACGGCAGGGGCCGTCAAGGTCATCGCCGCCAAGGACGGCCCCGTCCTCGGGGTGCACATGGTCGGGGAGCGGGTCGGCGAGCTCATCGCCGAGGCGCAGCTGATCACCAACTGGGAGGCGCTGCCCGGAGAGGTCGCGCAGCTCATCCACCCGCACCCGACGATGTCCGAAGCCGTCGGCGAGGCCCACCTCGCACTCGCCGGCAAGCCCCTCCACAGCCACTCCTAGGAGCTCTCACCACATGGCCGTCTCCGTCACCATGCCCCGCCTCGGCGAGAGCGTCTCCGAGGGCACCGTCACCCGCTGGCTGAAGAAGGAGGGCGAGCAGGTCACGGCCGACGAGCCGCTGCTCGAGGTCTCGACCGACAAGGTCGACACCGAGATCCCCTCCCCCGCCACCGGGATCCTGCAGTCGATCAAGGTGCAGGAGGACGAGACCGTCGAGGTCGGCGTCGAGCTGGCCGTGATCGGTGACGGGGACGGCGGGGGTGCTGCTCCGGCAGCCGAGGAGCCGGCGGCCGAGCCGGAGCCGGAGCCGGAGCCGGCGCCAGCGCCGGCGGCGGAGCCCGCGCCCGAGCCCGCCCAGGCCGAGGCGCCGCCGCAGCAGGAGGCACCCCCGCAGGAGGCGCCTGCCCCGCAGCCTGCGCCGCAGCAGCAGGCCGCCCCCGCCGCGCAGCAGTCGTCCGGGTCCGCCGAGGGCGCGTACGTCACGCCGCTCGTCCGCAAGCTCGCCGCCGAGCACGGTGTCGACCTGGGCAGCCTGCAGGGCACCGGCGTCGGTGGCCGCATCCGCAAGCAGGACGTCCTCGACGCGGCCGGCCAGGGCTCGGCCGCCCCGGCCGCTCCGGCAGCGGCCGACACCGCGGCCGCGCCGCGGGCACAGGCCCCGCAGCCGGCGCAGCAGACCAGCGCGCCCGCGCCCGCCTTCGTCGACCAGGCCGTCAAGGCCGCGCCCGACACCCAGGTGCGCGGCCGGACCGAGCCGATGAGCCGGCTGCGCAAGGTCATCGCCTCCCGGATGACCGAGTCGCTGCAGGTGAGCGCGCAGCTCACCACCGTCCTCGAGGCCGACGTCACCAGGATCGCCCGCCTCCGGCAGGCGGCCAAGGCGGACTTCGAGGCCCGCGAGGGCACCAAGCTGAGCTTCCTGCCGTTCTTCGCGCTCGCGACGGTCGAGGCCCTCAAGCAGCACCCGGTCGTCAACTGCAGCATCGACGAGGACGCCGGCACGATCACCTACCACGAGTCCGAGCACCTCGGCATCGCCGTCGACACCGAGCGCGGCCTGCTCGTCCCGGTCATCCACGACGCCGGCGACCTGAACCTCGCCGGCATGGCCCGCAAGATCGCCGACATCGCCGACCGCACCCGCACCAACCGGGTCACCCCCGACGAGCTCGGCGGCGGGACGTTCACGCTGACCAACACCGGCTCGCGCGGTGCGCTGTTCGACACGCCGATCATCAACCAGCCGCAGGTCGGCATCCTCGGCACCGGGGCGGTCGTCAAGCGCCCGGTCGTGGTGCAGGACGAGGAGCTCGGCGAGGTCGTGGCGATCCGCTCGATGGTCTACCTCGCGCTGACCTACGACCACCGGATCGTCGACGGCGCCGACGCCGCCCGCTTCCTGGTCACCGTCAAGGAGCGCCTGGAGGAAGGCGACTTCGCCGCCGAGCTCGGCCTGTAGGACCACGCCCGCTCCCGGATCACTCCTGCCGTACTCCCGCTGGGGTGCACACAACGCCTGCGCGACACGCCGCGACCTGCCCCGACGCGGCGGTCCCGCGGCGTGTCGCCGAAGGGTCGTGTGCACCGCGCCCGCCGGGATGCGGGATGCCGGCAGACACGGGACAGTGGGCCCATGAGAGTCGGCATCACGGGCGCGTCAGGGCTGATCGGGAGCGCGCTGGTCCCTGACCTGCGGGCGCACGGGCACGATGTGGTCCGCTTCGTGCGCGGCCGGGCGGCCGGGGCGGACGAGCGTCCCTGGGACCCGGCGGCGCGCCGGCTCGACCCGGCGGACCTCGCCGACCTGGACGCCGTCATCCACCCCGGCCCCGGCGAGGTGGATGACG
>SCTD01000048.1 GCA_004299215.1 Frankiales bacterium
ACGACTTCAAGGTCGTCCCGCCCGGCACCGGCATCGTCCACCAGGTCAACATCGAGCACCTGGCCCGCACCGTCTTCACCCGCTCGGCACAGGGAGCGGACGGATCCGACGTTCTGCAGGCCTACCCCGACACCTGCGTCGGCACCGACTCGCACACCACGATGGTCAACGGCATCGGCGTGGTCGGCTGGGGCGTCGGCGGCATCGAGGCCGAGGCGGCCATGCTCGGGCAGCCGGTCTCCATGCTGATCCCGCGCGTCGTCGGCTTCAAACTCTCCGGCGACCTCCCCGAGGGCGCCACCGCCACCGACCTGGTGCTCACGATCACCGAGATGCTGCGCAAGCACGGCGTCGTCGGCAAGTTCGTCGAGTTCTACGGACCCGGCGTCTCGGTGCTGCCGCTCGCCAACCGCGCGACCATCGGCAACATGAGCCCCGAGTTCGGCTCCACGATCGCGGTCTTCCCGATCGACGACGAGACCACCAAGTACCTCAAGCTCACCGGCCGCTCCGAGGAGCAGCTCGCGCTGGTCGAGGCCTACGCCAAGGAGCAGGGCCTCTGGCACGACCCCGACGCCGAGCCGCGCTTCAGCGAGAAGCTCGAGCTCGACCTCGCGACCGTCGTACCGTCCCTCGCCGGGCCCAAGCGCCCCCAGGACCGGGTGTCGCTGTCCGACGCCAAGGAGTCCTTCCGCACCGCGCTCGCCGACTACGTCGACGACTCCGGCAACGAGAACGGCTACGACGAGGCCGTCGCCGAATCCTTCCCGGCCTCCGACGCCCCGGCCAATGGCCACGGTGAGGCCGCGCCCAACGAGCTCGCGCACGCCCACCCGGCGCCGGGCGCCGGGCGGCCGAGCAACCCCGCCCAGGTGACCCTGGCCGACGGCACGAAGTTCGAGCTCGACCACGGCGCGGTGACGATCGCGGCGATCACGTCGTGCACCAACACCTCCAACCCGTCGGTGATGATCGGCGCGGCGCTGCTCGCCAAGAAGGCCGTCGAGAAGGGTCTCGAGCGCAAGCCGTGGGTCAAGACCACGCTGGCGCCCGGCTCCAAGGTGGTCTCCGACTACTACGAGAAGTCCGGCCTCACGCCGTACCTCGACAAGCTCGGCTTCAACCTCGTCGGCTACGGCTGCACCACCTGCATCGGCAACTCCGGCACGCTCATCCCCGAGGTCAGCCAGGCCGTCAACGACAACGACCTCGCGGTCGTCTCGGTGCTGTCGGGCAACCGCAACTTCGAGGGCCGGATCAACCCGGACATCAAGATGAACTACCTCGCGTCCCCGCCGCTGGTCGTGGCCTACGCGCTGGCCGGCTCCATGGACGTCGACCTGTTCAACGACCCGCTGGGCCAGGACCAGGACGGCAACGACGTCTTCATGAAGGACATCTGGCCGACCTCGAAGGAGGTCGAGGACGTCATCGCCGGCGCGATCACCTCCGAGATGTTCGACGACGGCTACGCCGACGTGTTCGCCGGCGACGCCCAGTGGCAGTCGCTGCCGACCCCCGAGGGCAAGACCTTCGCCTGGGACCCGGAGTCGACCTACGTCCGGAAGCCTCCCTACTTCGACGGGATGCCCGACGAGCCCGAGCCGGTCTCGGACATCGAGGGTGCGCGCGTGCTGCTGAAGCTGGGCGACTCGGTCACCACCGACCACATCAGCCCGGCCGGTGCGATCAAGAAGGACTCGCCCGCCGGCACGTACCTCGCCGAGCACGGCGTCGAACACCGCGACTTCAACTCCTACGGCTCGCGCCGCGGCAACCACGAGGTCATGATCCGCGGCACCTTCGCCAACATCCGGCTGCGCAACCAGCTGGCCCCCGGCACCGAGGGCGGCTTCACGGTGAAGGACGGTCAGCAGACGACCATCTACGAGGCGTCGCAGGCCTACCAGGCCGAGGGCACCCCGCTCGTGATCCTGGCCGGCAAGGAGTACGGCAGCGGCTCCAGCCGTGACTGGGCCGCCAAGGGCACCGCCCTGCTGGGCGTCCGCGCCGTGATCGCCGAGTCGTACGAGCGCATCCACCGCTCGAACCTGATCGGCATGGGCGTCCTGCCGCTCCAGTACAAGGACGGGGAGTCGGCCCAGTCACTCGGGCTGACCGGGCAGGAGGCCTTCACCATCGAGGGCATCGCCGGGACCGACTCGATCCCGCGCGAGCTGACCGTGAGGGCGGACGACACGACCTTCACGGTCACGGTCCGGATCGACACCCCCGGCGAGCAGGGCTACTACCGGCACGGCGGGATCATGCCGTTCGTGCTGCGGTCCCTCCTCTAGCGCGTTCGCGGCTCGCAGCCGCCCAGATCCGGTACTCCGCCGTCCGCACGGTGGAGAACTGGAAGACCGTCGCGTCCCATTCGACGGTCCACGCCGCGCCGCGCACCGTCACGGGCGAGGTGATCACGGCCAGCGCCTCGGGCGAGGTCACGCGGATGCTGTCGGTGGTCGCACCGAGCACCGACCAGCTGTCCTCACCGGAGAGCCGGCGGAGCAGGACCGTCGTGACGGGGCCGTCCGCGACCGGACGGACCTCGACCTCTTCGCTGCGGCTGTCGCCCTGCTGGAAGGCCCCGACCACCGGTGAGCTGAAGCCCAGGAAGCCGGTGGCGAACGGCCCGAGGGGTTTCCCTGCGCGCCGCCTCGCGTCACTGTTGACGCATGATGGCCGCAAGCGCCTTCGACCTCGAGACCGATGTCCCGTCCGTCGCCGGCGGGGGTGCCCGCCTCACGCTCGTGCACGGCTCGACGTTCTGCGTCAGCGAGGCGACCGGGGACCTCGACCCGACGCTGCCGGAGGGCCTGTTCCACCAGGACCGCCGGGTGCTGTCGTCGCTGCGGCTGCTGCTCGACGGGCTGCCCCTGGAGCCGCTCGTCGCGCACGCCCTCGACCCCTTCGCGGGTGTCTTCGTCGGCCGTGGACGCTCCCTGCCCGGGCACGCCGACAGCGGGCTGGTCGTGCGCCGCGACCGCTGGATCGGTGACGGGCTGCGCGAGGACATCACGGTGACCAACTACCGCGACGTCCGCGCCGCCGGCCTGCTCACCGTCCGGCTGGGGGCCGACTTCGCGGACCTCTTCGACATCAAGACCGGCGCCCCGCCGCCGACCGGGTCCGCGGTCACGGTCGAGGACGGGCAGGTGCTGCTGGTGTCGGCCGACGGGCGGCGCGCGACGGGGGTGCGCCTGCACGGCTTCGCGCCGCCGACCGGTCCGGAGGTCCAGGTCGTGCTCGACCTGCCGCCCGGCGGTCGCTGGGCCGGCTGCGTCGAGGTCTCCCTCGTCACGCGCGGCCGGCCGATCCGCCTGCTGTTCCCCTGCGGCACGCCCGTCGCGGCGGGCCGCCCGGCCTCCGAGCTGTTCGAGTGGCGCCGCCGGGCGGCCGTCGTCCGCAGCGAGCCGCCCGCCATGGAGCGGGTCGTCTGGCGCAGCCGGGAGGACCTCGGCGCGCTGCGGATGCACGACGCGCTGCACCCCGGGGAGACGACGATCGCCGCCGGTGCCCCGTGGTACATGACGCTGTTCGGCCGCGACTCCCTGCTGACCTCGTGGTCGGCGCTGCTGGTCGACCCGACGCTCGCGACCGGCACCCTGCGCGCGCTCGCGCGGATGCAGGGCACGCGGGTCGTTCCGGCGACCGAGGAGCAGCCCGGTCGCATCCTGCACGAGGTGCGCCACGGGGAGCAGGGGCCCGAGGTCTACTACGGGACCGTCGACGCGACCCCGCTGTTCGTCATGCTGCTCGGCGAGGTCGCGCGCTGGGGCCAGTCGCCGTCCGACGTCGACGACCTGCTGCCGCACGCCGACCGGGCGCTCGAGTGGATGACGACGTGGGGCGACCCCGACGGCGACGGCTTCCTCGAGCACGAGCGGATGACCCCCGACGGGCTGCGCAACCAGGGCTGGAAGGACAGCTGGGACGGCGTGCGGGACGCGGCCGGGCGGCTGGCGACCGGGCCGGTCGCGCTGGCCGAGGTGCAGGGCTACGCGTACGCCGCCTACCTGGCGCGCACGCACCTCGCCGTGGCCGCGGGCGACGCGGGCACGGCGGCCACCTGGCGCGCGCGGGCGGCCCGGCTGCGCGACGCCTTCGACGCGGCGTTCTGGTTGCCCGACCGCGGCTGGTACGCGATGGGCCTGGACGGCGACGGCCGGCCGCTCGACGCCCTCACCAGCTCTGTGGGCCACTGCCTGTGGACCGGCATCGCCCGTCCGGACCGCGCCGCCGCGCTGGCCGAGCGGCTGCTGCGGCCGGACGTCTTCAGCGGCTGGGGCCTGCGCACGCTCGCCACCTCGATGGCCGGCTTCAACCCCGTCAGCTACCACAACGGCTCGGTGTGGCCGCACGACACCGCCCTGGTGGCCGCGGGTCTCATGCGCTACGGCCACGTGGACGCCTCGCTCCGGCTGGTGGCGGCGCTGCTCGACGCGGCGGCGGCGTTCTCCGAGCGGCTGCCCGAGCTGTACGGCGGTCTCGACCGGTCCGAGCTGCCGGTGCCGCTCACCTACCCGGCCAGCTGCTCCCCCCAGGCCTGGGCGGCCGCAGCCCCGCTGCTGCTGCTGCGCACCGTGCTGCGGCTGGATCCGGCGGTGCCGGCCGGCCGGGTCCACGTCGACCCGGTGCTGCCGCCGGGCACGCGGTCACTGCACGTGGAGGGGATCCCCCTCGGCGGTGCCCGCGTCGACATCACGGTCGAGGGCGGTGAGGTCGACGTGCGCGGCCTGCCGCCGGACGTCGTCCTCGACCGCCGGCCGCGGCACCCGCTGACGGCGCTTCTCGATCAGTGAGGAGTAGAGCGCGACGTGCTCGGCCGCCATCCGGCGCGCGCTGAAGGGGCCCTCGGCAGCGGCCCGGC
>SCTD01000514.1 GCA_004299215.1 Frankiales bacterium
GCTCTTCCGATCTCAGCGGGTCGCTCGCTCCCGCCGGCAGCCCGGTCAGCACCGCACCTGCCGTCAGCAGACCTGCCAGCAGAGCCACGAACCTGCGGCGCACGCCGTCCCCTCTCGTCGTCCCGGCTGCACTTCGCCGCCGGGAGGAGCTCTCCTGCTCCTACTAGCCTCTCCCCGTGGCCGTCACACCCCTCGACTCCGCCGCCGAGGTGCTGGTGGCGACGGGGCACGACCCGTTCGCGCGCAGCTCGCTGCGCCGGGCGATGGTCCGCGGATGGACCGGCGAGGGCGCGTGCGCCTGGCTGGGCGTCGACCCCGACGACCGCACGCCGTACCTGTCGACCCTCGGCGCGCCGGAGGCCGTCGCAGCGCTGCTCACGGAGCTGCTGCCCGAGCTCCCGCCGAAGCAGCGGGTGACGGTGCCGCGCGGGACGCCGGCCTGCCTGCCGGCCTGGGTCGGGATGGAGGGCACCGACTGGGACTTCCGCTGGCTCGACGCCCCGCCACCGGTGCAGCCGGGCGAGCAGCTGGTGCAGCCGGTGGACGACGACGTGGCGGTCAAGGCGCTGCTGGCGGTCTCCTCCCCCACGGCGTCGGCGCAGCCGGGCGACGTCGCGGTCCGCCGCTGGGTGGGCATCCGCGAGGGGGGCGAGCTGATCGCGTGCGCCGCCGACACGACCGGCGAGTCCGGGGTCGGGCACCTGTCGTCGATCGCCGTCCACCCGGACGCGCGGGGCCGCGGGCTGGCCAAGGCCGTGACCGCGGCGCTGACCCGGCGGCTGCTCGACGACGGCTGCGACCTGGTGACCCTCGGGATGTACGCCGTCAACGCGGTGGGCCGGGCGCTCTACGACTCCCTCGGCTACCGCGACGATCACCGCATGACGAGCGGCCCGCTGCTGGTGCGCGGCCGCTGGTGAGCCCTTGCGTCATGCAGCCCCAGCGAGCAGGTGCTCCTCTGGGCATGACGCAACGCGCTAGTGGCCGGCGTCGTCCCAGGTGCGGCCGCAGCCGACGCTGACGTCGAGCGGGACCGAGAGCGGGTACGCCCCGCCCATCTCCCGGCGGACCAGCGCCTCCAGAGCCTCGCGCTCCCCGTCGGCGACCTCGAGCACGAGCTCGTCGTGGACCTGGAGCAGCAGCCGGGAGCGCATGCCCTCGGCCTTCAGCGCCCGGTGCACACCCAGCATCGCGATCTTGATGATGTCGGCGGCGCTGCCCTGGATCGGGGCGTTGAGCGCCATCCGCTCGGCCATCTGCCGGCGCTGGCCGTTGTCGCTGGTCAGGTCGGGCAGGTAGCGGCGGCGGTCCAGGATCGTCGAGGTGTAGCCGTCCTTGCGGGCCTGCGCCACGACGTCGCGCAGGTAGTCGCGCACGCCGCCGAAGCGCTCGAAGTACGCCGCCATCTGCTCCTTGGCCTCGTCGGTCGAGATCCGCAGCTGCGCGGCGAGCCCGAACGCCGAGAGGCCGTAGGCCAGGCCGTACGACATCGCCTTGATCCGCCGGCGCATCTCCGGGTCGACCTGGTCCACGGGGATGCCGAAGGCGCGGGACGCCACGAAGGTGTGCAGGTCCTCGCCGGAGTTGAACGCCTCCTTCAGCCCGGCGTCGTCGGACAGGTGGGCCATGATCCGCATCTCGATCTGGCTGTAGTCCGCGGTCATCAGCGCCTCGAACCCGGGGCCGGCCACGAAGCCCTGCCGGATCTCGCGGCCCTGCTGGGTCCGGATCGGGACGTTCTGCAGGTTGGGGTTGTCGCTCGACAGCCGCCCGGTCGCGGCGACCATCTGCTTGAAGGTCGTGTGGATCCGCCCGTCGTCGGCGACGGTCGGCAGCAGCTGCTTCTCGACGACCATCAGCAGCCGGGTCATCTCCCGGTGCAGGAGCAGCGCCTCGATGACCGGGTGCGTCCCGATGAGGTTCTGCAGGGCGTCGGCGTCGGTCGTGTAGCCGGTCTTGATCTTCTTCGTCTTGGGCAGGCCGAGCTCGTCGAAGAGCAGCGCCTGCAGCTGCTTGGGCGAGCCCAGGTGGAACTCGTGGCCGACGGTGTCGTAGGCCGCCTCGGCCGCCGCCTTCACCTGCTCGCGCAACCGGGACTCGAGCGCCACCAGGTGGTCGACGTCCGCCGCGATGCCGGTGCGCTCGCAGGCGGCGAGGACCTCGACGAGCGGCAGCTCGAGGTCGCGGAGCAGCGCCGTGCCGCCGCGCCGCTCGAGGTCCTCGTCGAGGGCGACGGCGAGGTCGGCG
>SCTD01000515.1 GCA_004299215.1 Frankiales bacterium
GGGTCACCTTGCGGTCGCTGCTGATGAGCGCCACGACCGCATTGGCCTGATCGGCTCCGACACGGAAGTTGACGTTGGACGTGCCCGGGTTGGTCGCGCCCGCTGCATAGACGGTCACGAAGCCGGGCGAATCCGCGCCGGTGGCGGTGACGTTGAGCAGCACGGCGCTCGCTCCATCCGGCACGGAATCGGGCAGCGACACGGTGATCGGTCCGCTCTTGCGTCCGGGAGGGGCGCCGACGTTCCCAGCTCCTGCGCGAGTGTCCAGGAAGCGCCGCGGCGACGTGACGGTGACATCTGCGGCTGCCTCCCCTCCGACGGTGGCGACCAGGTCCACCACCAGGCGCGCGTGGGGTGGGGTTGGCCCGTCCAGGCTCAGCGAGACGCGGCCGTTGCTGCCGACCTTGGTGAACACCTCGTTGGCCTGCTGCTGGCCTTTGGCGAAGTTGACGTTCGACGTTGCCGGCTTGGCGCTTCCGGTCGGATAGACCACGACGTGCCCACCGACGTCTGGCGCGTCGACCGTCACGTTGAGGACCACGTCTGTTGCGTCGCCGACCTGCGCAGACAGGTCGACCTGGGTCTCACCGGAGCGACGCGGCTGGTCGGTCTTGCCGCTGTCGAAGACGCGCTCGGGGGTGATGGCCTTGACCTGGCCGGCGGTGACGGACTCGTCCGCCGTGAGGAAGCCGACTACATCGACGATCAACGCCGCGCTAGGCGCCGCCACGCCACCGTCGATCGACACGTCCACCCGCCGGTCCGATGAGATCATGCTGATCACCTCGTTGGCCTGGGTGAGCCCGGTCTGGAAGTTCACGTTGGACGTCTCGGGCTTGCCGCTACCGGTCGCGTAGACCACCGCATACCCGCCCGCGGTGGCCTCGGTGACCGTGACGTTCAGGACGGCCGCCGTGGCGGTGGCCGGGACCCACTGAGACAGGTCCACTGTGGTGACGCCGGACCGACGCCGCTCTGACGTGCTACGGCTGTCGAAGGCCCGGGTCGGTGTGTCCAGCGCCACGTACCGTCCGCTCTGGGTCGACGGGCTCGCCGACGGCGATGCCGAGGCGGTCGCCGACGGTGACCCGGATGCAGCCGCGACTCCCGTAGCGCCTCCAGTGCCAGCCGACGCGATCTGGGCGAGCAGGACGACGGAGGACACGGCGAGTGCTCCACAGGCGAGGACGGGGGCGACGCCGTGGAATGCGATCTTGGTCATGTCGATCTTCCGCTCTCTCGCTGAGGACTCCTCGATCTAGGAACGGGGTCTGCCACCGACCTGTTGCGGCACCGCCCGAGAAATCTCGTCGACCGGCGCAACACACGGGATGCGGCTGCCGTTCTGGAGGCAGCGACCGATGCGCGACGAGCAGGAGAGGATTGCTATGACAGATGACGGGCGGTCCCGGTCCGGTCACACGGACGAGGCTGGGCTGCCCTGCCTGCCGGCGCTGGATGGCGTGCGTGGCCGGTCACGATTTGTGAACGTGTGGTCCATGAGGGTCGCGCTAGGCGTGGTTGGCGAACCGGGCCGTCAGCGGAGCTGCCGCTGTCGCCACGACGCCTGCCGGGGGCGCGACGGGCGAGCTCGGGTCAGCCAGGTACGGAGGTGGTGATGGAGGCAGTGCCGCGTACGCGGCTTGCGTACAGCGCGCCTCTTGACGGCCTTCGCGGGCTGGCGGTAGCGGCGGTCCTGCTGTTCCACGCCGAAGTGCCCGGAGTGCGGGGCGGCCACCTGGGCGTGACGGCGTTCTTCACCCTCTCCGGCTTCCTCATCACCGCGTTGCTGCTGGTGGAGAGACAGGCGACCGGGCGGATCGACCTGCGGGTCTTCTGGGTGCGCCGGGCCCGTCGGCTGGTGCCCGCGGTGCTCGTGTGCCTGCCGCTGGTCGCGCTGGTCCTCGCCCTGTCGCCGACGCCTGCGACCGATGACGTCACGTGGGATGCGGTGGCGGCGGCGTTCTGGTTCGCGAACTGGCGGTTCATCGCCGACGAGCAGACCTATGCCGACCTGTTCGCGCTCCCGTCACCGTTCCAGCACTTCTGGTCACTCGCGGTCGAGGAGCAGTTCTACCTCGTCTACCCGCTGCTCGTCGTCGCCCTGCTCGGCAGCGCGGCTGTGCTGCGCAGACGGCGGCTCGCGCTCGTGCTGGGGGCCCTGACGGTCCTGTCGACGGTGCAGCTGTTTCGGCTCGCCGAAGCGGGCGGCGCGCTCGGCCGCGCCTACTACGGCACCGACGCGCGGGTCGCCGAGCTGCTCGTCGGCGCACTTCTGGCAGTGGCGCTGCTGGGGCCGTCGGGGCTGCGCACGCCCGGCAGCTGGGCGGGACCGGTGGGGTTGCTCGGTATGGCCGGACTGATGTCCGCGATCGCGCTGCTGGACAAGGGGAACGCGCTGCTGTCCGCCGGCGGCTACCTTGCGGTCGCGATGTGCACCGCAGCGGTGATCGCGTCGGCGCTGCGTCCGGAGACGCTGGTGGCGCGGCTGCTGTCCGTGCCGGCGCTGGTGGTGCTCGGGATCGTGTCGTACGGCGTGTACCTGTTCCACTGGCCGCTGTTCCTGCTGCTCACCGAGTCGTTCACCGGGAGCGACCCGATCACGCTGTTCCTGGTGCGGATCGGGGCGACGCTCGGGCTGGCCTGGGCCTCGTACGAGCTGATTGAGTGGCCGGTGCGGCACGGTGCCGTGCGCGGCTGGCGCGGGGTGTCCGGATGGGCCGGCGGCGCGGTCGCCGGGCTGACCGCGATCGCGGTGGCTGCTGGTCAGCTCCCGCTGTCGCTGCCCGGCCCGACGGCGCCCTTGTCCGAGTTCGCCGCGCCGCCGCTCGCCGCCGCGCCGAGCCTCGCACCGGCCTCGCCGGGTGCCAGCGCGTCGGCGAGCCGGGGACCGGTGCCGACGACGGGCCCCGGGGCTGTCCGCCAGCAGGCTGTCCCGCCTGGACAGCAGCCAGCGCCGGTCGCGCAGCCCGCCCGGAGCAGGCCGCGCTCGAAGGAGGTCCCGAAGGAGCTCACTGCCGACCCGGCGAACAGCGAGGTCCCGCCGCCGCCGGACGTGCCGCCAGGGGCGCTGCGGGTCGTCGTCGTCGGAGACTCGATCGGGAACAACCTCGGCCAGGGGCTCCGTGCGTGGGCTGAAGGGCGGTCGGATGTCGCCGTCTACAACCTGGCGCTGCCGGCATGCCCGATCAGTCGCGGCGGCGAGCGCCGGCTCGGACCCGACCAGCCGTTCCCCGTCGACGCAGCCTGCGGTTGGTGGAACGAGCCCGGGCACGAGAGGCGACAGGCACTCGAGCAGTTCGACCCCGACGTGATCGTGCTGCAGGACGGCGTCAACGAGGTCTTCGACCGGCGTCTGCCGGAGTGGGAGCAGTGGCGCCGGCCAGGTGACCCCCAGTTCGACAGCTGGCTGATCGAGGAGTACCAGGCGGCCTTCGCGCAGTGGGACGCCACGATGCTCGTCACAAACGCACCCTGTGGCGACTGGGGTCGCTACGAGCACTTCGACGACGTGGAAGACCCCGAGGTCCGCGTCTCTGCGCTCAACGTGGACTATCGGCGGCTGCCGGGAGTGGAGCTCGCGGACCTGTTCCAGCGGATCTGCCCGGGCGGGAGGTACAGCGACGAAGTCGAGGGCGTCGAGAACGGGCGCCCGGACGGGTTCCACCTCAGCGCCGAGGCATCGGCCGCCTTGGCCCGCAACTGGCTCGGACCGCTCGTACTCGAGGCCGGAGCAAAAGACGCCGGCCCCCTTTGAGCGAGCGGCAAAGGAGGGCCGGCAGTCGCGGGCCGTGCCGGCCGGTCGTGTGCCTGCCGTCCGCAGAATGCGGCCGAGCCCGGGGCTCAGCTTCCTGACCGAGTCGGCCTCGGTTGCGGGCGCCCAATCACCAGGAGCCGGTAGTCAGCGCGGATCCTCACGGCGACGACACGCCCGAACCAACGAGAACTAGTCCGGTAACCTTCGCGCTCTCAGTCAATTACCTTTCTTTCCCGCCCTTTACCGTGGTTCACCGCGATATCGAAATCCCGGACAGCGCCCCAGGAGCACGCCCACGCACCAGCAGACATGTGCATTCTTCAAATGTACGGTGGCGCGGCCTGGTTGCCGGGGTTGCCGAGGGGGTGTGCGGGCGGTGTTGAGCTCGGCGAAGATCGGCACCTCCTCCTGGCGCTACTACACCGATGGGGTGGCCTGCCGGGCGACCGAGTACTACGCGGGGGTGGGTGAGGCGCCGGGGCGTTGGCACGGCCGTGGTCTGCAGGAGTTGGGGCTCGAGTCCGGCGGGCGAGTGTCTGAGCAGCAGCTGGAGGCGCTGTTCGCTCGCGGTCTGCACCCCGGAACCGGGCAACGCCTCGGTCGGGCGTGGCGGGCCGATGGGGTGACGGGGTATGACCTGACCTTCTCAGCGCCGAAGAGCGTCAGTGCCCTGTGGGCACTGGGATCTGAGCAGGTCGCAGCCGCGGCGTTGGCGGCCCACCAGGCGGCCGTGAAGGCCGGGTTGGCCTACCTCGACGCGCACGCAAGCCTGTCCCGCAAGGGCACGGACGGGGTGGAGCAAGTCACCACGGGCGGTCTGTCCGCGGCGCTGTTCGATCACCGGACCAGCCGGGCTGGTGATCCGCAGCTGCACACCCACGCGTTGGTGTTGAACAAGGCCCGGTGTGCCGATGGGGTGTGGCGAACGCTGGACGGGACGGAGCTGTTCGGGCACAAGAAGACTGCCGGAATGATCTACCAGAATGCGTTACGCAATGAAATGCACGCCCGTCTCGGCGTCGAATTCGAGGCAGTCAGCGATAATGGGCAGGCTGAAATCCTCGGGGTCCCCGGTGGGCTCTTGAAACTGTGGAGCAAAAGGACTGCGGCGATTGCCGCCGAGGCGGCCCCGAAGATCGCCGAGTACGAAAAGCTCCTGGGCCGAACCTTGATGCCAGCCGAGCGGGTCGTGGTGACCAAGACCGCGGTCCTCAAGACCAGGCAGGGCAAGACCCACCCGGAGATCAGCAGCCTTACCCACACCTGGACGTCGGAGGCCGCCAAGCTCGGCTGGACCCCCGAGCGACTCCGCACCGCGGCAGGCGTGACCCTGGGCAAGCTCGACCGGACGGGAGCGGACAGGCAGCGGCGGGGCGCCGACCCGGCGGCTGCGCACCGGGCGGCGCGCCGGGCGCCGGGTCTTGCCCGCGGCTCAGACCCGGTCTTGCCCGCAGCCGATTCGCCGGCTGGCCTGGAGGCCGAGCTGGTGTCGGCAGCTCTGCGGGCCGCCGGGCAGCGCTCGGCGGTGTTCGCCCGCACCGACGTGGCCGGGCAGATCGCCGCGCACCTGCCGACGACTGGCCTGACCGCTCCGCAGGCTCTTGCCCGGGTCGAGGCGCTGACCGACGTGGCGCTGAAGTTGGCCGAAGCGGTGCCGGTCGGCCAGCCGGTCCGGGGCGTCACCCCTCGCGCGTCTGATGCCCGGTACGCCACGGTCGAGGTGCTGCAGGCCGAAGCCAGAATCCTGAGCCTCGCGCACCGCGGCCGCATCGGTGGCTACGGCCAGGCGCACATCCGGATAGCGGCCGCCGCGACCGCGCGCCTGGACGACGGGCAGATCCGGGCGCTGGTCCGGCTGACCGGCGGCGGGGACTTCCTGTCGGTGCTGACCGCCCCGGCCGGCGCGGGCAAGACCAGCACCCTGGGCGCCACCAGCCAAGCCTGGACGCACGCGGGGTATCGGGTCGTCGGGCTCGCCCCGTCCGCCCGCGCCGCCGCCGAGCTCGCCGCCGCCACCGGCGCCCGCGCCGACACCCTCGCCAAATGGCTCCACAACCAGGACCGCCTCGGCCAGCTCCCGCCGGCTGAGCGGGCCTGGTCGGCGCTGGATGACCGGACCGTGCTGGTCGTCGACGAGGCGTCCATGGCCTCCACCCTGGACCTGGACCGCCTCACGTCGCTGGCGGCCAAGGCGGCAGCGAAGGTGGTGCTGGTCGGCGACCCCGGCCAGATCGGGGTCATCAACGGACCCGGCGGGATGCTCGCCGCGCTCGCCCACGCCGGGCACGCCGTCGAGATCGGCCAGGTCCACCGGTTCACCCAGCCCTGGGAACGCGATGCCTCCCTGCAGCTGCGCGGCGGGGACCCCGCGGTCCTGGCCACTTACCAGCGCGAGGGGCGGCTGCACCCCTGCCCGGATAGCGACAGCGCCCTGGACGCGGTCTTCGCGCACTGGGCCCAGGCCCGGGCGGCCGGAAAGGACGCGCTGATGCTGGCCCGCACCCGCGTCGACGTCGACGCGCTCAACGCCCGGGCCCGCGCCGCTGCCATCACCAACTGCGAGGTCGCCGGGCCGGTCACCCCCGCCGGCGATCGGGATTGGCAGGCCGGCGACCTCCTGCGCACCCGCCGCAACAACCGCTGCCTGCCCATCGGCGACAGCCACGTTCGCAACGGCGACCGCTTCCGGGCCCTCGGCCCAGGGCCGGCCGGCGGGCTGATCGTGGAGGACCTCGCCGGCCGCGGCCGGCTCACCCTCCCGCATGACTATCTGGCCGAGCACTGCGAGTACGGCTGGGCGTCCACCATCGACGCCGCCCAAGGCGTCACCGCCGACATCGGGCTCGTTCTGGTCCGCCCCGGCGTGGACCGCGAACACCTCTATGTCGCGATGACCCGCGGCCGGCACGCCAACCACGCCTATGTCACCCCCGACCAACCCGCCGATCCCGACCACGACCACCGCCACGCTCCCGGGCAAGACCCGCGCCCGTCCGTCGCGCCGCACACCGAGGCACTCGTGGTGCTGGCCCAGGCGCTCGGGCAGTCCGGTGCGCAGGACGCCGCCCACACCGCCCTCGGGAACGCACGCAAGACCGCGACCGACAAGGCCCGCCAAGAGCGCGAGCGGGCCACAGCCGAGGCCGAACGGCGACGCCGCGCGCCGCGCCCGATCCCGGCTGCGCACACTCAGGCGGCGAAGCTGCTCGACCGGCTCCGCCAGCAGCGGACTGCGCTGCTCAACGACCAAGCCCAGCTGCGCACGACGATCCGGGACAGCCAACACGACCTGGACAGCGCCTCACGCTGGTCGCGAGCACGCCGGCGGGACCTCGCCGCTGCCGTCACTGCCAGCCGGGAGCAGCTCGACGCCACTCACCCTCAGCTCTCCCGACTGGAGCAGCAGATCGACCAGGCCTACCGGCTCGTCGACAGCCACACCCGGCAGCGCCAAGCAGACCAGACCGACCAGCAGCGACCCTCAGCCGCCGCCCGCATCGCCGGGCTGCGCCCGACCAGCGACCACAACAGACCCCTGAGCCGCCGGCCAGCCGGCCCGGAGGACCCTGCCCGCCCGCTGGCACAGCCCGCCCGCACCCGCGGTCCTGGCAGCGAGCCCTACCGGCAGCCACCCGGACGCGGCGCGGGCGGCCTCAGTCGCTGACCGGGCCTCCGGTCGATCTCGGTCACGATCGCGTAACACCTCCCAGAGGCTCGGGGCGCACGATCGCCGCCGCGACAGTGCAGGACACTCCGCCCCGGTCCAGGGGCGTCCGCAACACCGCTACACCGGCCCCCCGCGGTCACATCTTCGGCGTTCGACGCACCTACATCTATGTGAGACAAGGGATCTCACGTCCACCGCAGCCGTCAACCGCACCGAGGACCGCCATGCTGCTCACCGTCGAACAAGCCGCCGAGCGCCTCGGCACCAGCGTCCGGTTCATCCGCCGGCTCCGCACCGAACGACGCATCACCATCGTCAAGCTCGGCAAGCACGTCCGCATCGACAGCGCCGACCTCGACGCCTACATCGACGCCAGCCGTCAGGAAGCCCTCGGCGGCCACACCCGACGGGCGGCCTCCGATGGCTGAGGGAGCTCGTCCTCGCGCGACGGTCACAAGAGTCGACGTGGATCACGATGATGCCCTGAGCCAGCTGGCTGAGGACAAGAACGTGGTCGCGCGCGGCGCTCGAATGGACCTGTGGTGACTCGCGGTTCTCGCCGGCAGACGAGTGCCGAGCAAGGCGCGCTCTTCCCGTCCAGCGGCCCCAGCGATGAGGCCGCACCCAGGGCGGCTCGGATCCTCCAGATCACGCCCGCCGACCGACCGGCCGACCAAGGTCAACCAAGCTCTGTCGATCCGGCGAGTGCCTTCCTGACCGCGCTCGAGGTCATCGCCCGCTACGGCTGGGGGCGCACCAAGGGATACCGGATGCTGCGCTCCGAGGGGTTCCCCCGTCCCATCGGGGGCGACCGGTTCCGCCTCGACACACTGATCGCCTGGGAGAACGCGCAACTCGCCGCCGCCCGCCCGGCCAAGCCGGCGCCCAGCCTCCCTCCTCGCAAGCGCGTGCGCGCGAGCTGAGGTCAGTAGTCCTCGAGCGCAGCTGTGACGTCAGCCAGCGCGTCCACTCCTGAGCGGACGTAGTGGTCGAGGACCGTCGCCAGCTTGTCGCCGAGCCACGCCGCGACGTCGGCCCAGTCCCGTCCGAGCTCATCGTGCCAGAAGCCGGCTGCGTGGTGCCGAAGGTTCCGGTACACGACGTGCTTCGGCCAGGCCTTGTCCTTGTCATGCGTCGCGAGCCATCGGCGCACCCTGTGCCAGCGGTCGTTGAACAACTCGGACCGCGGAGGCAGTCCGGTGTCGGTGTCGACGAACAGCCACAGCTCGTCCTCGGGTGGGACCTCGTTCTCCCACCAGCGCTCCAGCGACCCGGCCAGTCGTCCTCGGCGGACGCGTTCCTCCGTCTGCGCCTTCGTCACCTGCTCGACCGAAGCGTCGGACGGCAGCCCGAACAGGTGAGCGCATCGGGGAAGCAGCTGCGCTCTCAAGGAGGCGGGCAGCGGCGCCTCGTGCACCAGGCCGTTCTTGACCGGACCGCGGAAGGCCTTCGCGTCGGCGAGGCGCGGCTGGGTCCAGGACCCGTTGACCGAGACCACACCCCGGTCGAAGAACACGTCGATCGCGCGAAGCCCAAGCTGCTCGCCGAGCCGCAAGCCGGCGTACCCCGCCACCCGGATCTGTGTTCCCAGCAGGGGGAGCCTGCGGAGCTCTTCGGGACCGTGCTGGCTCAGGTGCTCCGCGGCGGCGGCCATGGCGTCCACGTGACGACGGGAGGGTCGAAGGTCCGGCGGCACGTAGCCTCGGCCAGCACCCTGCAGGGTCTGCGGCCGTGGGAGCGTGAGTCCGTCCAGGGGATCGACGTCCCGGGGCAGCCAGCCCTCGCGCCAGGCCAGCTTCCGCATCGCTGCGAGGTCTTGGCGGATGTCCGCGAGCCGCCCGACCGACTTGACCCCGCGGGCCTTGGCGCCGTCGATGACCTTCCGCGAGTGGGCCAGGCGCCACTGCGCCACGGGCACGTCACCCAGGACGGGTTCGATGTGGCGACGCAGCCGGTTCTCGCGCTGCTCGATCGTCCGGACGGCCTTCGCCTGGGCTCGGCTGTCTGCCAGATAGGCCTCAGCCAGAGCCTTGCCGGTGCGGCCGCGCTGCACGCTGGCGCGCACCGGTGTCGCCACCATCGCGTCGAGCGCCTTCTCGACCTGACCGAAGATCCGGCGCGCCTCGGCTTCGGTCGGCGCCGTGCGTGCGGTCCATGTCCAGCCCTCGTCGGTCTGCTCCTTGAACGTGACGCGGTAGAGGCTGTACCTCCCCGCTGGGGCGTAGAGCGCTGCGCGCCACGAGCGCTGACCGCCGCTGTCGCGGGCCCTGCCGATCGCGATCCGGGTGCCTGCTTTGCTCACGGGGTCAGCAGCCCAGCGAGGAGATCCGGTGAACAGCACGGCACGATCCGACAGACGGCGGGCCGATCCGGGAGGTTGCAGCTCATCGTGGCAGCCAAACTCATATGTCTAACTCGTATGTCTAGCCACCATAACAGACAGATGAGATCACTGGTAGGGAGTGTCAGGCATGCCCAATCGACTGGCCGCTGAGGCGAGCCCGTACCTGCTCCAACACGCTCAGAATCCGGTCGAATGGTGGCCTTGGGGACCCGAGGCCTTCGCCGAGGCGGAGCGCTTAGACAGACCAGTTCTGCTGTCGATCGGCTACGCAGCGTGTCATTGGTGCCACGTCATGGCGCACGAGTCCTTCGAGGACGACGCCACGGCGGCGTACATGAACGAGCACTACGTCAACGTCAAGGTCGACCGCGAGGAGCGGCCCGACGTCGACGCCGTCTACATGGAGGCGGTCCAGGCGATGACCGGCCACGGCGGCTGGCCGATGACGAGCTTCCTCACCGCCAAGGGCGAGCCGTTCTTCTGCGGGACCTACTGGCCGCTCGAGCGCAGGCACGGGATGCCGAGCTTCCGCGAGGTGCTGCAGTCGGTCTCGGAGGCGTGGCGGACGCGGCGCGACGAGGTGGAGGCCGCCGGCGCCGAGGTCGTGCAGCGGCTCTCGCGCCCGCCGGGCGGGCCGACCGCCGAGGTCACGCCGGAGCTGCTCGATGCTGCCTACGCCAACCTCAAGGCGTCCTACGACGGGGTGCACGGGGGGTTCGGCGACGCCCCGAAGTTCCCGCCGTCGATGGTGCTCGAGTTCCTGCTCCGGCACTCCGCGCGCACCGGTCACGGGCTCGAGCTGGTCGAGCACACCTGCCGCACGATGGCCGCCGGCGGGATGTACGACCAGCTGGCCGGCGGCTTCGCCCGCTACTCCGTCGACGCCCAGTGGGTCGTCCCGCACTTCGAGAAGATGCTGTACGACAACGCGCTCCTGCTGCGCGTCTACACCCACCTGTGGCGGGCCACCGGGGCGGACAGTGCCCGCCGGGTCGCGATCGAGACCGCCGACTTCCTGCTGCGCGACCTGCGCACCGAGCAGGGCGGCTTCGCCTCCGCCCTGGACGCCGACACCGACGGCGAGGAAGGGCTGACCTACGTCTGGACGCCGGCCCAGCTGGTGGACGCGCTCGGGGAGGAGGACGGCCGCTGGGCGATCGCGCAGTTCGACGTGACGGAGAAGGGCACCTTCGAGCACGGCTCCTCCGTCCTGCAGCGCCTCGCCGAGCCGGACGACCCGGACCGCTACGAGCGGGTGCGCGCCCGGCTGCTCGAGGTGCGGGCAGCGCGGCCTCAGCCGGCCCGGGACGACAAGGTGGTCGCCGCCTGGAACGGGCTGGCCATCGCCGCCCTGGCCGAGGCGGGCGTGCTGCTCGACCGGCCGGACTACGTGGCGGCCGCAGACCGCTGCGCCGACCTGCTCCGCGACCTGCACTGGGACGTCGCCGGCCAGCGGCTGCTGCGCACCTCCATCGACGGCCGGGCCGGACGCAACGCCGCGGTGCTCGAGGACTACGCCGACCTCGCCGAGGGCCTGCTCGCGCTGCACTCCGCCACCGGCGACCCCGGCCGGCTCGACGGCGCCAAGCACCTGCTCCGCATCGTCCTGGAGCACTTCGGCGACGGGCACGGCGGCTTCTACGACACCGCCGACGACGCCGAGCAGCTGGTCCGGCGGCCGCAGGACCCGACCGACAACGCCACGCCCAGCGGCCTGGCGGCCGCGGCCGGGGCGCTGCTCACGTACGCCGCCATGACGGGCAGCGCCACGCACCGGGAGGCGGCCGAGCGGGCTCTCACGACCGTCGCCCCGCTCATGGGCCGGCACGCTCGCTTCGCCGGCTGGGCGGCCGCGGTGGCCGAGGCGCTGGTCGCCGGACCGGCCGAGGTGGTCGTCCTGGACCGGCCGGACCTGCTCGAGGTGGCCTACCGGGCGACCAGCCCCGGAGCCGTCGTGGTGACCGGCGGCCCGCTGGCCGAGGGACGCGAGCCAGGCGCGGCGTACGTCTGCCGCGGCTTCGTCTGCGAGCTGCCCACCACGGACCCGGCGCGACTCCGCGAGCAGCTGGGGGTGCGCGGCTGACCCCTTGACGAGGCCGCCCGCGCGGCAGCGGAGGACGGCCGGCTGCGCCGCTTCCGGGAGGAGACCCGCGAGGCCCGGATGCGGATCGCCCGCGAGGCCGAGCACCGGTTCGAGCGCAAGGTCGCCTGGGGCGCCCAGGTGGGCGGCACCCGCCAGGTGTGGACGAACCTGTCGGTCCCGGTGATGACCCGGCTGCGCCAGCGCGAGCGGATGGTCCTCGACACGCTCGTGGACAGCGGCGTGGCGCGCAGCCGGTCGGACGCGCTCGCGTGGTGCGTGCGGCTGGTGGGGCGCAACACCGAGGAGTGGCTCGGCGAGCTCCGCACCGCGATGGAGTCGGTCGAGCGGGTCCGTGCGGCGGGACCTGCGGTCTAGACGTCAAGGAACCCGCGCAGCACGTCGAAACGTTCTGTGGACGGGTCCGGACCGTCTCTGATCAGCGGCCCGGGCCCGCTCCCACGCTCGGCGAGGGCTCAGGCCGCGCCGTACGTCGCGAACGACACCGCGACGTAGTGGACGACGAACGCCGCCAGCGTCAGCGCGTGGAACACCTCGTGGAAGCCGAACCAGCGGGGTGACGGGTTGGGGCGGCGGGTCGCGTACACGACCGCTCCCAGGCTGTAGAAGAGCCCGCCGGCGAGCAGCAGCAGCACGACGGCCACGCCGCCGGCCGTCCACAGCTGCGGCATCACGCCGATCGCGACCCACCCGAGCGCCAGGTAGAGCCCGACGAACAGCCAGCGGGCCGGCCGGCGGACGGCGTTGCGCAGCACCACTCCCGCGAGCGCGCCGCCCCAGACCAGCCCGAAGACGACCCAGCGCGCGGTGCCCTCGAGCAGCAGCAGCGCGAACGGCGTGTAGGTGCCGGCGATGAGGATGAAGATCATCGAGTGGTCGAGGCGCTTCATCACCTCGTACGACCGGCCGGTCCACGAGCCGCGGTGGTAGGCGGCGGAGGTGCCGAACAGCATCGCGACCGACAGCGCGTAGACCAGCGCCGCCGCCCGCGCGCGCCCGGCGTCGGCCAGGCAGACCAGCGCGGTCCCGGTCACGAGGGAGATGGCGAACGCGGCCTCGTGGAGCACCCCCCGCAAACGTGGCTTCAGGGCCTCCGCCAGCTCGTGCACCTTGGCTTCCACCCTGGCTTCTACGGCTTCCTTCACATGTCTCCTGCGTACTGCTCGGGTGCGAGATCTCACAGATGCGGGCACGAGTCCCACGGGTAGCATCCCCCTTACTCGTCCGGACAGGAAACCCGCGCCTGCATGGCCCCCCTGTCGCGGAGCACCTCGACGGAGAGGCAGACATGACGACGGCGTCCACGATCCCCGGGCTGGACTCGGCCCCCACCAAGAACACCAAGCTGGTCGAGTGGGTGCGCGAGATCGCACTCCTCACCAAGCCCGACCGGGTGGAGTGGGCCGACGGCTCCGAGGAGGAGTGGCAGCGCCTCACCTCGCTGCTCGTCGACAACGGCACCTTCATCAAGCTCGACGAGGCCAAGCGCCCGAACAGCTTCTACGCGAAGTCCGACCCGACCGACGTCGCCCGGGTCGAGGACCGCACCTACATCTGCTCCGAGAAGGAGGCCGACGCCGGCCCCACGAACAACTGGATGGCGCCGGACGAGATGCGCGCCACCCTGCAGCCGCTGTTCGACGGCTGCATGAAGGGCCGGACGATGTACGTCGTCCCGTTCTGCATGGGCCCGCTCGGCTCCACGATCAGCCAGCTCGGCGTCGAGATCACCGACAGCCCGTACGTCGTCGTCTCGATGAAGATCATGACCCGCATGGGCAAGGCCGCCCTGGACGAGATCGGCGAGGACGGCTTCTTCGTCCCGGCCGTGCACACCGTCGGCGCCCCGCTCGAGGCCGGCCAGGCCGACGTGCCGTGGCCGTGCAGCGACACCAAGTACATCGTCCACTACCCCGAGACCCGCGAGATCTGGTCCTACGGCTCGGGCTACGGCGGCAACGCGCTGCTCGGCAAGAAGTGCTTCGCGCTGCGCATCGCCTCGGTCATGGCCCGCGACGAGGGCTGGATGGCCGAGCACATGCTCATCCTCAAGCTCACCCCGCCGAGCGGTGAGACCACGTACGTCACCGCTGCCTTCCCGAGCGCCTGCGGCAAGACCAACCTCGCGATGCTCCAGCCGAGCATCCCGGGCTGGGAGGTCGAGACCGTCGGCGACGACATCGCCTGGATGCGCTTCGGCGAGGACGGCCGCCTCTACGCGATCAACCCCGAGGCCGGCTTCTTCGGCGTCGCACCCGGCACCGGCGAGGACACCAACGCCAACGCCGTCAAGACGTTCTACGGCAACTCGATCTTCACCAACGTCGCGCTGACCGACGACGGCGACGTCTGGTGGGAGGGCCTGACCGAGGAGCCGCCGGCCCACCTGACGGACTGGAAGGGCAACGACTGGACGCCCGCGTCCGAGACGCCGGCCGCCCACCCGAACGCCCGCTTCACCACCCCCGCCGGCCAGTGCCCGACCATCGCGCCGGAGTGGGAGGACCCGAAGGGCGTCCCGATCAGCGCGATCCTGTTCGGCGGCCGCCGGGCCACCGCGGTTCCGCTGGTGACCGAGTCCTTCGACTGGCAGCACGGCACCTTCCTCGGCGCCTCGGTCTCCTCCGAGACCACCGCCGCCGCCGCGGGCGCCATCGGCCAGCTGCGCCGCGACCCCTTCGCCATGCTGCCGTTCTGCGGCTACAACATGGGCGACTACATGGGCCACTGGCTGAAGATCGGCGAGCAGACCGCCGCCGACAAGCTGCCGAAGCTCTACTACGTCAACTGGTTCCGCAAGGACGCGAGCGGCAAGTGGCTGTGGCCCGGCTTCGGTGAGAACAGCCGCGTCCTCAAGTGGATCGTCGGCCGCATCGACGGCACCGCCGAGGGCCGCGAGACCCCGATCGGCATCGTCCCGACCGCCGACGCGCTCGACCTCGACGGCCTGGACATCCCGGCCGAGGACCTCGAGACGCTGCTCTCGGTGGACACCGAGGTGTGGAAGCAGGAGGCCGCGCTGATGCCCGAGTACTTCGACCAGTTCGGCGACCACCTCCCGCAGGCCATCAAGGACCAGCACGCCGCGCTCGTGGAGCGGCTCGAGAAGGCCTGACCGGCCGTACGACCTCGAGAGCCCTGGCTCACCTGATCCAGCGGGCCGACGTCGCGATGTCGCCCAGGGCTTCCTCCTCTCCCGTCCGCTCGCGCCCGAGCTGGTGCCGAGCGTCCTCGCGCGCACGCCGTCGCTCGCGGCTCAGACCGGGATAGGGTCCGCCCGTGGGTCTGCGGGACGTCGTCTACGCCGCGTACGAGCGTCGGCTCGCGCGCGGGCTCGAGCGGTCGCACGCTGTCGTGCCGCGGCACGTGGGGGTCATCCTCGACGGCAACCGCCGCTGGGCCCGCGCCGCAGGTGCGCGCACCGTCTCCGAGGGGCACCAGCGCGGCGCCGACAAGATCGTCGACCTGCTGCGCTGGTGCGACGACGCCGGTGTCGAGCTGGTCACGCTGTGGCTGCTGTCCACCGACAACCTCACCCGCCCGGCGTCCGAGCTGGAGCCGCTGCTGCGGATCATCGAGGGTGTCGTCGCCGACCTGGCCGCGCCGCAGAACCGATGGACGATGCGCGTCGTCGGCGCGCTCGACCTGCTGCCCGACGAGACCGCCCGCCGGCTGAAGGAGTCGACGGCGGGCACGGAGGGCCGCCCGGGCGTGACGGTCAACGTCGCCGTCGGCTACGGCGGCCGGCGCGAGATCGCCGACGCCGTCCGCTCGATGCTGCAGGCGCACGCCGCCGAGGGGCGGTCGATCGAGGAGGTGGCCGAGCTGCTCGACGTCGAGCACATCTCCGAGCACCTCTACACCCGCGGTCAGCCCGACCCCGACCTGGTCATCCGTACCAGCGGTGAGCAGCGGCTCGGCGGCTTCCTGCTCTGGCAGAGCGCGCACAGCGAGTTCTACTTCTGCGAGGCGTACTGGCCCGACTTCCGCCGGGTCGACTTCCTACGGGCGCTGCGTGACTACGCCGCCCGGCAGCGCCGCTTCGGCACCTGAACGTCACCCTGCGTCGTACGGCGTGGCGCGGGCCCCCGGGGTCGGGCGCGTCCTACCGTCCCTTCCCAGCGGCCGGCAGACCGTCAGCCGCTCGGGAGGCCCGATGTGCGCACCTGCACGCGAAGGGGCCGGCGCCCGGCCTCGCGGCCCGGTCCCGGTCCGAGCAGGCAGGCGCGCCGGGAGTCCCTCGTGAAGACCTTCGTCCTCGACACCTCTGTCCTGCTGTCCGACCCCGGGGCGCTCGGCCGCTTCGCCGAGCACGAGGTCGTGCTCCCGCTGGTCGTGGTGAGCGAGCTCGAGGGCAAGCGGGACCACCCGGAGCTCGGCTGGTTCGCGCGGCAGGCGCTGCGGCTGCTCGACGACCTGCGGGTGGAGCACGGCCGGCTCGACCAGCCGATCCCCGTCGGGCAGGGCTCGATGCGGGTGGAGCTCAACCACGTCGACGCCTCCGCGCTCCCGGCGGGCCTGCGGGGGGCCGACGGCGACAGCCGGATCCTCGCGGTGGCAGCCAACCTCGCGGCCGAGGGCTGTGACGTCGTGCTGGTCAGCAAGGACCTGCCGCTGCGCGTGAAGGCGGCGTCGATCGGTCTGATGGCCCAGGAGTACCGCGCCGAGCTCGCCGTCTCCAGCGGCTGGACCGGGATGGCCGAGCTGGAGATCCCGGGAGCCGACCTGGACCTGCTCTACACCGAGGGCTCACTGGCGCTCGCCGAGGCTGCCGAGCTCCCGACGCACACCGGGCTGGTGCTGCTGTCCGAGCGCGGCAGCGGGCTGGGGCGGGTCGCGCCGGACAAGTCGGTGCGGCTGGTGCGCGGCGACCGCGACGCCTTCGGGGTGCACGGCCGGTCGGCCGAGCAGCGGGTCGCGATCGACCTGCTGCTCGACCCCGACGTCGGCATCGTGTCGCTCGGCGGGCGGGCCGGCACCGGCAAGTCGGCGCTGGCGCTGTGCGCCGGCCTGGAATCGGTGCTGGAGCGGCGGGCGCACAAGAAGGTCGTGGTCTTCCGGCCGCTCTACGCCGTCGGCGGCCAGGAGCTCGGCTACCTGCCGGGCGACTCCGCCGAGAAGATGAGCCCGTGGGCGCAGGCGGTCTTCGACACCCTCGGCGCGCTGGTCGCCCCCGAGGTGGTCGAGGAGGTGCTCGACCGCGGGCTGCTCGAGGTGCTGCCGCTCACCCACATCCGCGGCCGGTCGCTGCACGACAGCTTCGTCATCGTGGACGAGGCGCAGTCGCTCGAGCGCGGCGTGCTCCTGACCGTGCTCTCCCGGCTCGGCCAGGGCTCGCGGGTGGTGCTCACGCACGACGTCGCCCAGCGCGACAACCTGCGGGTCGGCCGCCACGACGGCGTGGCCTCGGTGATCGAGACGCTCAAGGGGCACCCGCTGTTCGCGCACGTGACGCTGACCCGGTCCGAGCGCTCCCCGATCGCCGCCCTGGTGACCGAGATGCTCGAGGACCTGCCGCTGTAGGCCCGTGCGTCCTGCTCAGAGGAGCACCTCCGGGCCTGGGCTGCAGGACGCATCAGGTGCGGGGGAGGCGGCCGCCGGCGGGGAGGTCCTCCGTGACGTGCTGCCCGTTGCCGACCAGGGTGACGTCGCCGTCCCCGCCGACGGCGACCCCCTCGGCGACGTGCGCCCCGCGGTCGAGGACGGACCGCACCACGCGAGCGCCGGAGCGTACGACCACGTCCTCGAGCAGCACGCTGTCCACGACCTCCGCGCCCGCCTCGACCAGCACCCCGCGGG
>SCTD01000049.1 GCA_004299215.1 Frankiales bacterium
TGGCCTACGTCGGCGCGTCGCTGCCGCTGCTCGTGGTCTACAGCCTGGCCGGCTCGCAGCTGCAGGACGTGCTCACCAGCGAGGTCGTCGCGCAGGAGGTCGTGCGCACGCTCGTCGGCTCGATCGGGCTCGTCGCGGCCGTCCCGCTGACCACGCTGCTCGCCGCGCTGACCGTCCGGGTCGACCGAGCGGGCTGATCCGAGCAGGAAGTCGCACGGCAGCTGTCGAAACACCCTCCACGACCTCCCGGAGGGACCCGCCATGACCCAGACTCCCGACACCGCTGCCGCGCCCGCGCCCGGTCTGTCGCGCCGCTCGCTGTTCCGCTCCGCCGGCGCCGTCGCCGCCGTCGGCGCCGTGGCCGGCGGCGTGCCCGCCCTCGCCGCCGGGCCGCTCGGCTCGGGAGGCCCCGGATCCGTCGAGCCGCTGAAGCTGGCCCGCGTGTGGGCCGTGACCCGGGCGCAGCAGAAGTCGCTGGTGGGCTTCGACGACACGCACAACGTGTTCGAGGACGGCTCGATCGAGGTGCTGCTGTGGCCGGGCGACCTGGCGCGCCTGAAGGCGACGGGTCTGCGCTTCGAGATCACCGTGCCGGACCTGATCGCCCGCGACCGGGGCCTGAGCGCCGGGGTCCGCACCGTGGCCGTCCAGCCCGGGGAGACCTCGACGGGCGACTACCGCACGCTGGCCGACTACGAGGCCGACATGCGGGCACTGGCCAAGAAGCACCCCACCAAGGCCAAGCTCATCGAGCTGCCGCACAAGACCCTCGAGGGCCGCACCGTCTACGGCCTGGAGATCTGCACCAACGTCAACAGCTACGACGGCCGCCCGGTCTTCTACCAGGACGGCTGCCACCACGCCCGCGAGTGGCCGGCCTCCGAGGTCCCGATCATGTGGGCCTTCGACCTGCTGGAGAACTACTCCAAGGACAAGCGGATCAAGGCGATCGTCGACAACGTCCGCTCGATCATCGTGCCGGTCGTGAACGTCGACGGCTACAACTACAGCCGCTCCTTCCCGCCGGTCGAGACCGGCGAGGTCGCGGGCGTCACCAACCCGCTGCCGCCCGAGGCACTGGTCGGCGGCGGCCAGGGCCGCTACATCCGCAAGAACCGCCGCCCGGTCATGTCGACCCACGTCAGCGAGGGCCTCGGCGTCGCCGAGAACCGCAAGCCGGTCCAGAGCGACGGCTACCTCGGCGTCGACCCCAACCGCAACTACGCCTACAAGTGGGGCGACGACGTCGCCGGGTCGTCCCCGACCAACTACGACGCCACCTACCGCGGCACGGACCCGTTCTCCGAGCAGGAGTCCAAGAACGTCGCGCACGTTCTGAAGACCTGCCACGCGACCGCGATGATCACCCACCACACGTCGGGTGACCTGCTGCTGTGGGCGTGGGGCGACACCCGCGACGACGCTCCCGACAACGACGTGCTCGAGGGGCTCGGCCGCGCGATGGCGGTCTACAACGGCTACCGCCCGCAGAAGTCGATCGACCTCTACGTCACGACCGGCACCACGTCCGACTACGCCTACGGCGCCCTCGGCTCGATCGGCTACACCTTCGAGCACGCCGGCTCGAGCTTCCACCCGCCGTACGCCGACACGGTCCCGGCGATGTACGAGAAGAACCGCGTCGCGCTGATGCTGCTCGCGATCTACGGCTGCATCGCGCCGGAGAGGCGGCCGGCCTTCCCCCTGGAGCCCGACGCCGCGATCGAGCTCAGGGACATGAAGATCACGTCCAAGAAGCTCAACCACAGCATCATCACCGGCCGCGCGGTCGACCGCCGCGGCCGGGGGGTCAAGGCCACCCTCACGATCACCAAGACGTTCGACACCGACCTGTGGCTCGAGGGCGAGCAGAACCCGCTCGGCCAGAAGACCTACCGCGAGTTCCTCGACACCCGCATGGTCACGGGCTCCGACGGCGAGTTCGAGTGGCACGTCAACCCCTCGACCCGCCCGGCCCTGACGGCCGCGCGCAAGACCGAGGCCTACGTCCTCGCGATCACCGGTCCGAAGGGCGTCGGCGTCAGCCGCCGCCTGGTCGTCAAGCGGGGCCAGCGCATCGACCTGGGGACGGTCGTCGTCGACTGACGGGCGACTGCGTTCCGCAGTCACGACAGGCCGGTAACGCCCCGCGCGTGCCGGCCTGTCCCCTTGTCGGGGGAGCCCGTTGTGACTATGCGTAACCATCACCACGGGGGATCCTCTCGGCCGGTCCCGTCGCCGACGTTGAGAGGGACCGCAGCACTCGGCTGCGTAGAGGGTGGGTTCACGGTGAGCAAGATCTACACGCGGGTGAGCCGGGTCGCGGACTGGGCAGGCTGGTGCAGCCCCTGCGGCTCCGAGGACCGCCCGCTGGTGCTGACCCGCAGCGGCCCCGGTGGCGTGCACTCCTGGCTGAGCGGGCTGAACGACGAGGACCGCATCCTGCTGCTGACCTGCCGGGTGTGCGGGGAGTGGCAGTTCGTCCCGGCCCGCGAGGAGGACGATCCGGAGATCGTGCTCCAGGAGGACGAGGACGTCGCCCCCGAGGTCCGCGACGTCGTGTCCGCCATCGTGGCCGAGGCCCGCAGCGCCGCTGCCGCGCCGGTCGTCCAGGCTCCCGCTCCGCGGCGCGCGATCGCCGACGTGGACCGTGTCTACGACGCCCTGGCCACCGCCGAGCCGACGCTCGTGCTGCCCGCCCCCGCCCCGCTGACCGCGCCCGTCGGCG
>SCTD01000516.1 GCA_004299215.1 Frankiales bacterium
AAGAGCGTGTCCGCGTCGACCGGCACCGGGTGCCCGACGTCGGTGACGCCGTACGACGCGGTGAGCAGTCGCCCGCCGGCCAGCACCCCCGCCGACGCGCCGGGCACCGAGAGCCGCTCGCAGTGCTCGCGGAGCACCTCCGCGAGCTCGCTGTCCAGTTCGAGGTCGCCCACGCGGCGCACGCTACGTCCGCGACCCTCCCCCCACGTGGTACGGATGGACGAAGGAGCGCCCACGGGGTTGTCGCATCGACCGTTGTGATCCGCGGCGCGCGCAGGCCACGGTGGGGACGCACACCAGGGGGGACGCGGATGAGGTCACGGCGCACGGTGCCGTGCGCCGGTTCGGGCCCCGAGGTCGCGGAGTGAACGAGCCCCGTGTCGACCCGGACCGGAGCAAGGGCTGGATCCGGCGCATGCTGCCGCTGGTGCTCGCCCACCGCCGGATCGTCCTGCTCAGCCTGAGCGCCGCGCTGGTCACCCAGCTGCTGCTGGTGTCGGCGCCCCGGGTGGTGATGGCGGGGATCGACTCCGCGCTCGTCGAGCAGTCGCGGCCGATCGAGCTGTTCGCCGGGATCCTCGTCGCCATCGCCCTGGCGCGGCTGGCCACCAACTCGCTGCACCGGCGGCTGCTGTTCGCGACGAGCGCGCACCTCGAGCACGACCTGCGCGCGCTGGCGCAGGCCTCGCTGAGCCGGCAGGGCTTCGCCTGGTACGACCGGCACTCGACCGGCGCGCTCGTCTCCCGCGCCAACAGCGACATCCGCGCCATCGAGCGCTTCCTCACCTTCATGCCCGCCGTGCTCATCACGTTCATCGGCTTCGCGCTCGCCCTGGCGCTGATGCTCAGCATCCACGTGGGGCTGGCCCTGGCGGCGATGGCGCCACTGCCCTTCGTCTACCTCAGCGGCACCCGGATGCGTCGCGTCCTGTGGCCGATCGCCTGGCTGGTCCAGTCGCGGACGGCCGACGTCGCGACGGTGGTGGAGGAGAACCTCGCCGGCGCGCACGTCGTCCGGGGGATGTCGGCCGAGCCCGCGCAGATCGGCCGGCTCGAGCGCTCCGCCGAGCGGCTGCGCTGGATCGCCACCGAGGAGATCGCGGTGCGGGCCAAGCACGAGCCCCTCATCGAGAACGTCCCCCGGCTCGGGGTGGCGGCGGTGCTGCTCTACGGCGGCCTGCTCGCCATCGACGGCAGCATCACCATCGGCGCGCTCGTCGCGTTCGCCGGCTACGTGGCGCTCATGCAGCAGCCGTTCCGGCTGCTCGGGTTCATCGTGGTGATGGGACAGCGCGCCAGCGCGTCCTCCGCCCGGGTGCTCGAGCTGCTCGACGCCGAGCCGGAGCTGGCCGAGCGGTCGGACCCCGTCCGGCTCGACGATCCGGTCGGTGACGTCGTCTTCGACGACGTGCGCTTCGGCTACGGCGACGGGCCGGACGTGCTCTCCGGGTTCGACCTGCGCGTGCGTCCCGGCGAGACCGTCGCAGTGGTGGGACGGACGGGCAGCGGCAAGTCGACGGCCGCGCGGCTGATCCCGCGCTTCTACGACGTGCGCGCAGGACGCGTGACGATCGACGGGCACGACGTGCGGGACCTGGGCCTGCAGCAGCTGCGCACGGTCGTGGGAGTGGTGACGGACGAGCCGTTCCTGTTCTCGGCGTCGGTGCGCGACAACATCGCGTACGGCCGGCCCGACGCCTCCCCCGACGAGGTGGAGAAGGCGGCACGGGTCGCGGACGCCGCGGAGTTCATCGAGCGCCTGCCGGACGGCTACGACACCGTCGTCGGCGAGCGCGGCTACACCCTGTCCGGCGGACAGCGGCAGCGCATCGCCATCGCCCGCACGCTGCTGGTCAACCCGCGGGTGCTCGTGCTGGACGACGCCACGAGCGCCATCGACGTGGAGGTCGAGCGAAGGATCCACGCGGCGCTCGAGCAGCTGCTGGCAGGACGTACGACGCTGCTCGTCGCGCACCGCCTGTCCACCATCGCGCTGGCCGACCGCGTGGTCCTCCTCGACGGCGGTCGCATCGTCGCGTCCGGCCGGCACGAGGAGCTGCTGCGGACGGTCCCGCTCTACGCAGAGGTGCTGGCGCACACCGTCGAGGACGCCGCATGACCGTCGCCGACGTCCCCCCTCGGGTCACGGCGACCCTGGAGGAGCTGCTCGCCAACGAGCCCGAGCCGCTCGACCGACCGGTCGACTTCAGCCACGCGCCGACGGGCCGCACCCGCTTCACGCTCCGCACGTTCCTGCGCCCGCACCGGCTGGCCCTGGCCGGTGGCGCCCTGCTCGTCGTGCTCGAGACGCTCGCCCTGCAGGCAGGACCGCTGCTCACCCAGCGCGGGATCGACCACGGGGTCATCCCGCAGGACAAGGGCGCGCTGCTGATCGCCGGGGGGCTCTACGTCGTGGCGGTGGTCGCGAGCGTCGTGCTGATGCGCATGCGGATCGCCTTCACCGGTCGGCTCGGCCAGTCACTGGTGAAGCGGCTGCGGGTCATGGTCTTCACCCACATCCAGCGCCTGTCGCAGGCGTTCTTCACCGAGGAGCGGGTCGGCCGGGTGCTGACCCGGATGACCAGCGACATCGAGGCGCTGACGCTGCTCCTGCAGGACGGCATCGTGAACCTGCTCGTCCAGGGGCTGACCCTCGCGGTCGTCGTGACCGTGCTGTTCACCCTGGACGCCGAGCTCGCGCTCGTCGTCGTCCTCGGCATCGTCCCGCTGATGGCCGCTCTGACGCTGTGGTTCCGGAAGCGGTCGGACACGGCGTACGCCGTCGAGCGCGAGCGACTGGCCGACGTGCTGACGGACCTGCAGGAGAACCTGTCCGGCACCCGGGTCGTCACCGCGTTCTCGCGCGGCGAGCGGAACACCGTCACCCACCGGGCGTTCCTCGGGCGTCTGCGCGCCGCGAAGATCGAGGTCGGCCGGGTGGCGGCGACGTACGGCCCGGGTGTGGACGCGGTCGGCGCTCTCGGCGAGGCGCTGGTGCTGGTCATCGGCGGACGGATGCTGCTGCGCGGCGAGCTCACCCTGGGAGAGCTCACCGCGTTCGTGCTCTACCTGACCGCGTTCTTCGCGCCGATCCAGCAGCTGGTCAACCTCTACAACAGCTACCAGGCGGGCCGCGCCGCCGTCCGCAAGATCGACGAGCTGCTGAGCCACGAGCCGACCGTCGTCGAGCGGCCGGGCGCGCACGAGCTGCCGCCCGTCGCCGGCCGGGTGGTGCTCGAGGGGGTGCGGCACGAGTACCGGCCAGGCACCCCCGTCCTGCAGGACGTCGACCTGGTCGTCGAGGCGGGCGAGACGATCGCGCTGGTCGGCCCGACCGGGGCCGGGAAGTCGACGCTGGCCAAGCTCATCACCCGCACCTACGACCCGACCGCCGGACGCGTGACCGTCGACGGTCACGACCTGCGTGACGTGACGCTGCCGTCGCTGCGGCGTCAGGTCGGCGTCGTGCCGCAGGAGCCGTTCCTGTTCACCGGGACGATCCGCGACAACCTGCTGCTCGGGCGGTCGGACGCGACCGATGACGAGGTCCGCGAGGCCTGCGAGCTGATCGGGCTCCGTGACCTGATGGACGGCCTGCCGCTCGGTCTGGACACGCCGGTGCTCGAGCGCGGCGTCGCGCTCTCCTCCGGCGAGCGCCAGCTCATCGCGCTGGCCCGTGCCCTCCTGCCGCGCCCGAGGGTGCTGGTGCTCGACGAGGCGACGTCCAACCTCGACCTGGCCTCGGAGGCCGCGGTCGAGCGCGCGTTCGACGTCCTGCTCGAGGGACGTACGGCCGTGATCATCGCGCACCGGCTCTCGACCGCGATGCGCGCCGACCGGGTCGCTGTCGTCGCCGACGGGCGGGTCGTCGAGCTCGGGACGCACGACGAGCTGGTCGCGGCCGGCGGCGTCTACGCGCAGATGTACGCGACGTGGATGAGCCACGCCGGAGGCTGACGGGGCTCACGCCGCGAGGTGACCCCACTCCGGCGCGAGCTCCGACCACGGACCGGTGGCCACCGCTCGCCCGCCGTCGAGGACCACCACCCGGTCAGCAGCCCGCAGGGCCGCCCGCTTCGACGAGGAGCCGAGGACGGTGGTGCCACGGGCGCGGAGCGCCTCCCACAGCTCGAGCTCGGTCCGGGCGTCGAGCGCGCTGGAGACGTCGTCGGCGAGCACGAGCTCGGCCTCGGTCGCGAGCGCGCGGGCGAGGGCGAGCCGCTGCACCTGACCGCCGGAGAGCCGTACGCCGCGGTGGCCGACGATGGCCTCGATCCCGCCGGCATCGCCGATGTCGTCGGCGAGCCGCGCATCCGCCACCGCGCGATCGGGCTCACGGGCGTGGTCCAGCCGCAGGTTGCCCGCGAACGACCCCGACAGCACGCGCGGGACCTGCGCGACGTACGCCACCTGCCCCGGCCGCAGGAACACCTGCGGATCGCCGACCTCGCGTCCGTTCCAGCGCAGGCTCCCGGTGTGGTCGACCAGCCCGGCGAGCGCCGCGAGCAGGCTCGACTTCCCGGAGCCGATCCGGCCCAGCAGCAGCACGAGCTCGCCGCGCCGCACCGTGAGGTCGACGTCCTCGACGCCGAGCGTCCCGTCGTCGTGCACGGCGCCGAAGCCCGTCAGGTCGAGGACGTCGAGGCGCTCGTACGGCGGCGCATCGGGCTGCGGAGCGCTGCCGTCCACCAGGTCGACGCCGGGAGGGAGCGCCGTCAGGTCGACCCCGCCCGCGTAACGGGACGCCGCGGCCGCCCAGGCACGCGTGCTCGGCGCCTCGGTGATGACCGCGCCGGCGACGCGGCCGAACCAGTCGAACCCGCTGACCGCAGTGGTCACCAGCAGGGCGGTCGACAGGTCCCACCCACCGACGAGGAACACCCACCAGCCGACGACGACACCGCACTGGACGAGGACGATGGGCAGGCCGTCGAGGACCGCCTGCACCCTGTGCTCACGCACCGCGGCGTCGACCCTTCCGCCGTCGACCGCTCGCAGGTGCCGGTGGACGTACGGCGTCGCCGCGGCGAGCTTGACCGTCCGCGCCGACTCGAGTGCCGACACCAGCGACCGGCCGAACCGCGCGCGGGCGGTGGAGGCCGCCGCAGCCGAGCGGCCGGCAGCGGGCGAACCGGCCAGCGAGGCGATCGCGGAGAGCACCATCACCGCCAGCAGGACGAGGCCGGCCAGGACGCTCTGCGCGGCAACGGCTGCCATCAGCGCGACAGCGAGGCCGTTGACGAGGTCGACCCAGCGGTCGGCGTAGCGCGCGAACCGGTCGGCGTCCAGCGCGCGCCCGACGACCTCACCCGGGGGCGTGCGCGGCAACCGGTGCTGCATGGTCTGCCCGCGCAGCACGGCCAGTCGCACGCGCAGCAGCACCGCGATCCACCACTGCGGGTAGATCCGGAACGCCCACGCGAGCAGCACCGGCGCCGCGAGCAGGGACACCGCGAGCAGAGCGGTCGCGGCGACCGGTCGGCCGCCGTCCTGCAGCTCCTCGACGACCAGCCCCCAGACGAAGCCGGTGGCCGCGCCGAAGGAGCCGACGAGGCTGCCCAGCAGGAACAGCAGGCCACCGAGCAGTCCCCACCGCGGGTGCATGCGCAGCATCGACCACGTGTGCCGGGCCAGCCTCGGTCCGTCGCCGACGTGCTGCGCGTCGCGGGCGACGCAGACGCGGCGCGCTGATCCGACGTCGCGAGCGCCGTCAGCGGGGTCGACCCGGAGGTCGTCGCCCGCAGCTGCCAGCAGCTCGCGGAACGGTCCGGGTTCCTCGGCGAGCGCGGTGCGCGGACCGGTCTGCACGACGCGCCCGCCGGACATCACGGCGACGACGTCGGCGCGCGTCGTGGTCGAGAGCCGGTGCGCGATGACGATCCCGGTGCGCCCGGTCAGCAGCCGCTCCGACGCGCGGACCACGCGCCCTTCGGTGACGGGGTCCATCCGGGCGGTCGCCTCGTCGAGCACCACCAGCCGCACGTCCCGGACGAGCAGCCGCGCGAACGCGACCAGCTGCTCCTCGCCGGCCGACAGCGTCGTGCCGCCGGGGCCCAGGAGGGTGTCCAGGCCCTGGGGCAACCCGCGCACCCAGTCCTCGAGCCCGAGGTCGGCCACTGCCTCCTCGACCTCGGTGCGCGGGACGTCGGCGAGGAGCGTGATGTTCTCCAGCAGGCTGGCGGCCAGCACGTCGGTGCGCTGCGTGACCACACCGACCGACCGCCGGAGCGACTGGAGGTCGAGCTCGCGCACGTCGATGCCGCCGATGAGCACCGCCCCCGGCGGCGGCTCCACCGCGCGCGACACGAGGGAGGCCAGGGTCGACTTGCCGGACCCGGTGCGGCCGACCAGGGCGAGAGTCCGTCCGGCCGGCAGGTGCAGGCTCACGTCGGACAGGGCGAAAGCACCGTCGTCGTAGGCGAAGTCCAGATCGCGGAAGGCGAGGTCGAGCGGCCCCTCCGGGAGCGGCGCTCCCCCGGCCGGCTCCGGTGCGGCGCGCAGCAGCATGCGCACGCGCGTCAGGGCGCCGAGTCCCGCCTGCAGCTCCGGCATGTGCCGGCTGATCTGGTCGAGGTTGCCGACGAACATCGTCGTGACGAGGAAGAGCGTGACCAGCTCTGCGGTGGTCAGGCTCCCGGCGAGGACGAGCAGGACTCCCGACACGGCGGTGAGCGCCAGCAGCCCGTGCAGCAGCAGGCCTGCGCGCCGGGCGATCCGGCTCGACGTCTCCGTCGTCGCGCCGACGCGACGGTGCACCTCGGCGGAGAGCTCCGCGCAGCGGCGGATGACGTAGGCCTGACCGAGCGACGACCGCACGTCGTCCCGGGCAGCGATCCCCTCCTCCATCGCCGCGGCCTGCTCCGTCCACGCGATCTCCTCCGCCAGCTTGCGGGCGGCCACCTCGGCCGTGAGAGGTCGTACGACCAGGAACGTCCCGACCCCCACCAGCGGGAAGAGCACCCAGGCCGGCCACCACGTGACCCCGGCGACGACCCACATCGGGCCGGCGCGCAGCAGCGTGCGGACCAGGTCCCAGCCGATGCGGCGCAGCAGGTTGCCCAGCTCGTGGGTGTCGTCGTCGACGCGGTCGAGCACCTCGCCGACCGGCTGCTCGGACAGCACGCTGAGCGGCTGCTGCAGCGCCGCCTCGAGCAGGTCGCCGCGCAGCCGTCCCTCTGCGCGGTCCACCACCGACCACCAGACCATCCGTGCGCCGGTGTCCAGCAGAGCCCCGCCGACGACGGCCAGCGCGAGCAGCCAGACCAGCGTCACCGTCGGAGACTCGGCCAGCCGGCCCGCAGCGACCGTACCGGCCGTCTGCGCCACTGCCGCGACCGCGGCGGCGGCCAGCGCCCACCCCGTCGCCCGGCCGCGCAGTCGCGACAGGTCTGCACGACGAGCGGGCCTGTCGCGCGGCGTCGGAGGTGTCGGCGGCGCCGCACGGTCGAGGAGGGTCATGGTGGAGCTCGACGCTACGGGTGCGGGCAGCGCGCGTCGCCTGGTTTGTCGGATCCGCCCCACCGGTCGGGGAGGAGCCGTGGGTCACCGTCGCGAGAAGACCAGCGGAGCGAGCTCGGGCTCGATCCCCAGTGCCAGCTGACAGATCTCGCCGTCGGGTCCGGTCCCGAACGACGCGGGGAAGTGGAAGCCCGGGACCGTCAGGTAGCTGAGCCGCCAGTCGTCGCCACGGACGTGCGTCAGGGCCAGCTCGTCGCCGAGGCCGTGGAAGGAGGTGGTCAGCGCGCCGTCGCGGACGCGCACCGCGAAGTCCCCGTAGCCCGGGTGATGGAAGGTCCCGGCGTAGGCCTGCAGGTCGCGGGGCGGGTCGTCGTCACCGGCAACCGGGGTCGGCGGTGCCGGGGTGGCTGCGGCCAGCCGCGCCCCCCAGGGGATCGGGTCCAGCCCGAGCAGCCGGTCGAGCAGGGTGAAGCCGAGTGCGAGCGGCAGCCGCGAGCCGTGCTCGTTGGTGAGGACGGCGACCCCGACCCCGGCCTCCGGCACCACCATGACCTGGCTGGCGAAGCCGATCTGGCTGCCGCCGTGCACGTGCAGCCGGAGGCCCCGGTAGACGAAGGCGAGGTTGCCCAGGGCGTAGCCCAGCACGTGCGCCTCCGGGAACGGCAGGTCCTCGGTCGAGATCACCGACGGCGTGTGCAGCATCCGGAGCACCGCGGGGCTGATCGGTCCCTGGCCCAGGCGGGCGAGCAGCCACCGGCAGAGGTCGTCGGCGTTGGTGACCATGCCCCCGTTCGGCAGGTCGTAGCTCCTGGTCTGGAAGGGCACCCGGCGGCCGTCGACGTGCGGCGCGGCGAAGTCGCCCGCCGTCTGCTCGGGACGGTACGTCGACGTCCCGGTCATCCCCAGCGGGTCGAGGATCCGCTCGGCGAGCACGCCTGCCCACGGCCGGCCGGTCAGCACCTCGGCGACGTGCCCGGCCGTCGCGTAGTGGGCGTTGTTGTAGCCGAACCCCTGGCGGAACGGCCGGCTCGCCTCGAGGTAGCGCATCCGACGTGCGACCTGCTCGTTCGTGATCGCGAAGTCCCCGTTCCCCACGGTCACCAGCTCGTGCCGCGGAAGGCCCGTGCGGTGGGCGAGCAGGTCGCGGCACGTCACCCACTCGCTGACCCGCTCGTCGTGCATGGCGAACCACGGGAGGTGGTCCTGCACCGGCCGGTCGAGGTCGAGCAGCCCGTCCTCCACGAGCAGGCACAGCGTGGCGGCGGCGAAGCACTTGGTGTCCGAGGCGAGCATGTAGAGGGTCCGCGCGGTGACGGGGTCGGTGCCGTCGCGTCGCCCGAAGCCCTCCGCCAGGACTACCTCACCATCGGCGACCGCCGCGACGGCGGCGCCGGGGACGGCGAAGCGGTCGCACTCGGCCTGCGCGAGCTCGCGCAGCAGGTCTCCGATCATGCCTGGAGGAACTTCGCGATGCGCTGCGCGACCAGCTCCGGATGGGTCCGGATCAGCATGTGCGACGCGTCGACGGTGGCGACCTCGGTCCGCGGTCGTTCCGCGGCCAGCGCAGCGAGGTCCCGCACGAGACCTCGGCGGTAGGCCTCGGCCAGCGGCACCCCCTTGCCCGCCCAGAGCCGCATGATGCGCCGGTCCTCCGTGGCGACGGCGTTGAAGACGAGCAGCGGGCAGCGCAGCTCCCGGTACATCGCGAACAGGTCGAGCGCGTCCACCTCCCGCCGCACCTGCGTCACCGTCTCGGCCGCGACGACCGGTTGCCTCAGCAGGCGCAGCAGCCCCCGCAGGCCGGTCGCGACCGGCCCCGTCGTCAGCTGGTCGACCCGGCGGTCCTGCTTTGCCCAGCCCTCGAGAACCTGCGCCTCGTCGTAGCCGGCGTACTGGTCCGGCCGGCCGCGGCCGTGTCCGTCGATGTTGACCACGCCCAGGCAGGACGGGTGCTCCGTCCCGTAGGCCAGCGCCACCATGCCACCGAGCGAGTGCCCGCCGACCGCCGGTGCGTCGAGCCCGTACGCCTCGGCCACGTCGGCGACGTCCTGCACGGCCGTGGCGACGGACCACGGCGCGGGCCCGGTGTCGCCGTGCCCGCGGAAGTCGAACGTGACGACGCGATGCGTGAGGCTCAGCCGCTCCGCGAGCGGAGCCAGCGACCGCTGATCCATCCCCGCCCCGTGCATGAGCACCAGGGGTGGGCCGTCACCCCCGTAGTCGCACGTCGCGAGCGCCGCACCTCGTCCGTCGACGGTCGCGGTCGAGCCGGTCACCGTCGCGTCACGAGCGGTTGCTCCGGCTCGTGTACTTCAGGCACGTGCAGGCGTCGTAGTCGTAGGCCATGTCGCGGACGGAGCTGACCCCGTAGTGGCGCGTCGGGCCCAGCACGCTGCCGAACGTCAGCGCGGTCCGGAAGCTCGTCCCGAGTCTCTCGTAGCCACGCCGCAACCCGGCGACGGTTGGCTCCCCGCCTGCCGTCAGCGCGGCACGGAAGGAGTAGACGGCATCGCAGACGGCGTACATCAGCTTCTGGTCCGTGCGATTGGCGCCGGCGGAGAGCCCGCCCGCCTTCATCGCGCTGTCGCAGCGCGCCGCGCCGGGGTTCTTCCCCGGGTCCTCGGGGCCGTTGACGTCCTGCAGCGGAGCCCAGCCGACGGTCTGCGCACCGCGCAGCTGCTCGGGAGGGGAGTTCGCCGCGCCGATCGAGCCCAGCCCCGGCAGGTACGCGTAGCGGGGCCGGTAGGACTGGGACTCGGCGTCACGCAGGAAGAACGCCGAGGCGCCGAAGACGTGCGTGATGCCGTTCGCCTTGAACCTGAGCACGGCGGACTTCGTCGCCGCCAGCGCGTCGGAGGCGCTGCCGGAGTAGGTCACGGT
>SCTD01000517.1 GCA_004299215.1 Frankiales bacterium
CGAGGGCGTGGACGAGCTGCCCGTCGGACGGGACGCCGGCTCCGGCGTAGACCCCGCTGCGCGCCACCGACACGAGGTGGTCGCCGCCCGCAGGTGGGTTGACGGAGTACGACGGAGCCGGCACGTGGCCGTCCCCGCCGCTGATGCCGTCGGCCTCGGTGTCGATCTCGCAGGTCCCTGAGGTGAGGGCGTCACGCAGCTCGGCGTCCTGCCGCCGGTCGACGACCACGAAGGCGGCGACCGCGGCGACGGCTGCGGTGGCCAGGCCGCCCGCGACGAGCTTGCGGCGCAGCGCGTCGCGACGCTCCTGGCGCCAGCGCTCCTCGCGCTCGAGCTCCTTCCGGGTGGGCCCGGCCGGCTGGGAGGCGGACCGCGGTGCCTTCCTGGCGACGGGAGCCGGCGGCGGAGTCGCGCGCTTCGGCTTCTTCTTCTTGCTCGCCATCAGCGGCCCTGGTTCGCGACGGCCTCGGCGGCAGCCTTGGCGGCCGCTTCGTCGAGGTAGGTGCCCCCGGGGTTGGTCGGGTGCATGTCGTCGTCGAGGTCGTAGCGCAGCGGCTGCCCCGTCGGGATGTTCAGCCCCACGACCTCCTCCTCCGAGAGCCCGTCGAGGTGCATGACGAGGGCCCGCAGCGAGTTGCCGTGCGCTGCGACCATGACGGTGTGACCGGCCTGCAGGTCCGGCACGATCGCGTCGTACCAGTAGGGCAGCATCCGGTGCACGACGTCCTTCAGGCACTCCGTGCGCGGCACCAGGTCGGTCGTCAGGTGCGTGTAGCGCGGGTCCCGGCTGACGTCCCACTCGCTGCCGACCTCGATCGGCGGCGGCGGGGTGTCGTACGACCGCCGCCACAGCATGAACTGCTCCTCGCCGTACTTCTCCCGCACGGCGGTCTTGTCCTTGCCCTGCAGGTCGCCGTAGTGGCGCTCGTTGAGCCGCCAGTGCCGCTTGACCGGCACCCAGTTGCGCTCGCACGCCTCCAGCGCGAGGTTCGCGGTGCGGATCGCCCGGGTCATCAGCGACGTGTGCAGCATGGTCGGGAGCAGGTCGGCCTTCTTCAGCTCGAGCCCGCCGAGCTGCGCCTGCTCGACCCCCTTCTCGGTGAGGTCGACGTCGACCCAGCCGGTGAACAGGTTCTTCTTGTTCCACTCGCTCTCGCCGTGACGGAGCAGCACCAGGGTCGCCATGCGGTCCGAGGCTAGCGGTCGGGGTCGGCGAAGCGGGCGAACGCCTGCAGGTTGCGGGTCGACTCGCCGTTCTTCTGCCGCCACGCCCACTCGCGCCGGATCGAGCCGGCGAAGCCGATCTCGAGCAGCGGGTCGAAGGACTCGTCGGCGTACTGCAGCACCGACCCGAGCAGCCGGTCGACCTCCTCGGGCGTGACGCTGTGCAGCGGGAGCCGGCCGACCAGGTAGACGTCGCCGGCGGAGTCGATCGAGAACGCGACGCCGTAGAGACGGGAGTTGCGGCGCAGCAGGAAGCGGTAGAACTCCTCGACGTTCTCGTCGGGCTTGCGGCAGACGAAGGCCTCGACCAGCAGCGCGTGCCTGCCGGCGACGAGCCAGCAGTTGGTGGCGAGCTTGTGCGTGCCCGGAAGCACGACGAAGAACTGCCCCTCGGCGGGGCAGGTGTAGTCGAGGCCCGCCTCGTCCAGCGAGGCCTGGATGGTGGCGTGCAGGTCGCTCATCGGTTGACGGCCATCGGCAGGGCGACCCGCTCGACCAGGGCGTCGCGGTAGGTCGCGAGCAGCCCCTCGGCGGTACGGGACCAGGAGAAGCCCGCGGCGTGGCGTACGGCGCCGACACCCAGCCGGGCCCCGTCGTCGACGGCGCGGGAGAGGGCGGCGGCCCAGGCGTCCGCCCCGTGCCCGGGCACCAGCAGGCCGGAGACGCCGTCGCGCACCGTGGTGCGCAGCCCGCCGACGTCGGTCGCGACCACCGGGGTTCCGCAGGCCTGCGCCTCCAGGGCGACCAGCCCGAAGGACTCGTTGTGGCTGGGCACCGCGACGGCGTCGGCCGCGACGTACCAGTCCCGCAGCCGGTCGGAGGGCCCCCCGGGAAGGAGGGGACTGCCTCCCTGCGGCGTCTCGAAGCGGACGAGGTCGGCGATGCCGAGCCGGTGCGCGAGGTCCTGCAGGGCGGTGGGGTGGGCGAGTCCGATGCCGCTCGGGCCGCCGACGACGGCGACGACGAGGCGGTCGCGGAGTCCGGGGTCGCGCTCGAGCATGCGGGCGGCGGCGTGGAGCAGGACGTCGGGCGCCTTGAGCGGCTGGATGCGCCCGACGAACAGCAGCAGCACCGCATCGGGCGGGACACCGAGCCGGGTACGCGCCCCGGAGGCCTCGCCGGGCCGGAAGTGCTCGAGGTCGACGCCGGGGGCGACGGTGACGACCCGGTCGACGTCGGCGTCGTAGAGCTCGACGAGCTGGCGTGCCTCGTCGCGGGTGTTGGCGACGAGGCGGTCGGAGGCGTCGACGACCTGCTGCTCGCCGACCACCCGGCGCAGCGGCTCGGGGTCGTCACCCTCGGCGAGAGCGAGGTTCTTGACCTTGGCCAGGGTGTGCGCGGTGTGGACGAGGGGGACGCCCCAGCGCTCGGTGGCGAGCCAGCCGACCTGCCCGGAGAGCCAGTAGTGGGAGTGCACGACGTCGTACCAGCCCGGCTCGTGCATGGCCTCGACCCGCAGCACGCCGGACGTCAGCGCGCACAGCTGGGCGGGCAGGTCCTCCTTGCTCATCCCCTCGAACGGCCCGGCGATGACGTGACGGACCGTGACGCCGGGCGCGAGCTCGACGACGGGCGGCAGGTCGCTGCCGGTGGCGCGGGTGAAGACCTCGACCTCGACGCCGAGGTCGGCCAGCCGCTTGCTGGTCTCGACGACGTAGACGTTCATCCCACCGGCGTCGCCCGTGCCGGGCTGCTCCAGCGGCGAGGTGTGCACGGACAGCACCGCCACGCGCCGCGGGCGCACCGAGCGCACCGTTGCGGGGGTCGTCGCGGGGGTCGTCGCGGGGGTCACGGCCGCACCTCCTGTGTCGAAGGGCAGTCTGCCCCGCTACCGCTCAACACCGTCATGCAGGGCAGACTTCCCGGCCATGCAGAGATCCGCGAGTCGTACGGCCGTCGTGACCGGCGCCAGCAGCGGGATCGGGGCCGCCACGGCCCGCCGGCTGGCCGCGGACGGCTGGACCGTGGTGGCCGCAGCGCGCCGGCTGGACCGGCTGGGGGCGCTGGCGGCCTCGACACCCGGGATCCGCCCGCAGGCTCTCGACGTCACCGATCCCCGCTCGGTGGAGGACCTCGCCGACGCCGTGCCCGACTGCGACCTGCTCGTCGCCAACGCGGGCGGGGCGTACGACCTCGACCCGCTCGCCGACGCCGACGCCGAGACCTGGGCGCGGACCTACGACGTCAACGTCCTGGGCACGGTCCGCACGGTGCAGGCGCTGCTCCCCGCGCTGCGCCGGTCCCGCGGGCAGGTCGTGCTGACCGGTTCGACGGCGGGGCGCTGGGTCTACGAGGGGGGTGGGGGCTACGTGGCCGCCAAGCACGCCCTCGCCGCCCTGCGCGAGACGCTCCGGCTGGAGGAGGTGGCGCACGGGCTGCGGGTGTCCGAGGTGGCCCCGGGGATGGTGGCGACCGAGGAGTTCTCGGTGGTGCGCTTCGCCGGGGATGCCGAGAGGGCCGCGGCGGTCTACGCCGGGGTGGACGCGCTGACGGCCGACGACGTCGCCGACGCGATCGCCTGGGTGGCCTCGCGCCCGACGCACGTCAACATCGACCTGGTCCAGCTCACCCCGCAGCAGCAGGCCGGCGTCGGCAAGGTCGTCCGGCGCTGAGGTGGCGCGGGTCAAGCGGTACTCCGCCGGCCGGGCACGCGCGCTCGGGCTGGCCACGAGGGGCACCACCGCCCCCAACCGGCTGCGGCGGGTCGACCGCTGGCTGACCGCGGTCCACGGCGACCTGCTTCGGCGCAGCGCGACACCGCCGCTGGTCGTCGATCTCGGCTACGGGGCCTCGCCGGTCACGGCTGTGGAGCTGTTCGGCCGGCTGCGGGAGGTGCGACCCGACGTCGAGGTGGTGGGCCTCGAGATCGACCAGGAACGGGTCGACGCCGCGGCGGGGGCCGAGTGCGAGGGCTTGAGCTTCCGGCGCGGGGGCTTCGAGCTGGCCGGGCTGCGGCCGCTCGTCGTACGCGCTCTCAACGTCCTCAGGCAGTACGAGGAGGAGCCGGCGGCGCAGGCCTGGACCACGATGCTCGCGGGGCTGGCGCCGGGCGGGCTGCTGGTGGAGGGGACCTGCGACGAGATCGGCCGGCGGGCGGCGTGGGTGGCGCTGGACGCCCACGGGCCCCGGACGCTGACGCTGGCGGCGCACCTGCCGACGCTCGACCGGCCGTCGTCGCTCGCCGAGCGGCTGCCCAAGGCGCTCATCCACCACAACGTGCCGGGCCGTCCGGTCCACGCGCTGCTCGCTGCGCTCGACCAGGCGTGGGACCGGGCCGCGCCGCAGGCGGCGTTCGGGCCGCGGGCGCGCTGGGTGGCCGCGTGCGAGGGGCTGGAGTGGGACGCGGACGCCCGGCGCGCGCGCTTCGGCGAGCTGACGGTCCCCTGGGGCACGGTCTCCGCCCTCCGCTGACAGACGCGGTCCTTCCCGGCGTCGGTCACGGGTCCGGGAACGCCGAGAGCCGCCCCTTCACGGGGCGGCTCCCAGGTCGTGCTGTCTCCTGCAGTGGGTGGATCTAGTCCTCGAGCAGCAGCGCGAGCTCGGCGTCGAGGTCGACGACGTCCTCCTCGGAGCCGGTCGGCACGGCGAGGTAGGTCTGCTGCAGGAACTCGACCAGCTCGTCGCGGTCGATCTCGAAGAGCGCGGAGCCGGAGGGGGAGGCCATCGCCAGGTTGATGACGCGCTCGCCGCCGGCCATCGCGGGCCAGACGCGGATGTCGCCCTCGCCCACCGTGGCGGACACCCCGTCGGTGAGCAGCTGGCGGGCGAACATCCACTCGACGATGCCGTCACCCTCACCGCCGGTCTGGAAGGCGACGCGGACGGCCCAGGGGTCGTCGGCGGAGTAGCGGAGGTCGGCGAGGACCGGGAGGGAAGGGCCGCCCGGGACGACGAGGCGGAGCTCGAGCTCGGTGCGGACGGTCGCGATGCGGGTCATGTGTGGTGGCCCTTCGGGGTCGAGGTGGCGTACTGCGGAGACACCCTGAGCAACGACCCGTCCGGGAGGCGGTGACGGTCCGGGACGAGCGTCACCCGTACGAGGGACGCGCGAACCCAGACATACCCGACCGCACCCGGGCGAGCTGTACGCGCTTTTCTTCGACGTCTGCATGGGGTAGGCCTGCTCCATGGCCGAAGAACTGGTGCTGCTGCGTGGCGGGGTCCGTGACGGTGACTCCACGACCGTCCAGGCGGGGGTGCGCCGGCTGCTCGCCGCCAGCGACGCCCCCGGGCTGGTCGAGGTCTACGAGGCGAACGGGGAGACCGAGCACGTCCGGGGGAACAACCAGGACGCGCTGGTCTTCATCCACGTGGGGCAGGAGCCGGCCGGCGACCTCGCCCCCGAGCTGCAGCACAGCCCCACGCCGGGCGGCTAGGCCCAGGGGCCGCCGGGGCGGACCTCGCGGACCGCGGGGCGCACGTCGACCAGGTAGACGATCGCGGCGATGAGCCCGATCAGGCCGAACAACCCGAGCACGCTCGTGCCGCCGAGCAGGACGGCGGCGGCGAGGATGCCGATCCAGATCGGCTTGCTGAGCTTGCCGACCGCGGGGAACGCGGGGCCGGGGCGGGTGATCGCGTCGACGAGCGCCCAGAGCTTGAGGCCGAGCGCGCCCACGCCCAGGACGAGGAGCAGCAGGTCGGCCGGGCCGAAGATGTCGATCACGCGCTCATCCTCTCGCACGGGGCCGGAACGCGCGCGACCCCCGGGCCGCGGGGGCAGCCGGGGGTCGCGCGGGTACGTGGGTCCTGCTAG
>SCTD01000518.1 GCA_004299215.1 Frankiales bacterium
CCGAGCCGGTGGGCACCCAGCGACTCGACCGCGCCGATCACGGAGCGGATGCCCCGCAGCTCTCCCGCGTGCGGGACCGACAGCAGCCCGGCGTCGCGGGCGATCCGGAAGGCCTTGGCGAACTCCTCCGGCCGCCCCTTGGTCTCGTCGTTGCTCAGCCCGAAGCCGACGACGCCCCGGCCGGCGAACCGCTTGGCCACCCGGGCGAGCGTCTCGGCGTCCCCGGGGTGGCGGGTGCGGTTGGCCGCCACGACCAGTGCCATCCCGACGCCGGTCTCCCGCGACGCCGCGTCCATCGCGTCCAGCACCAGCTCGACGGTTGCCTGCAGCCCGCCGAGCCGGGCGGCGTAGGAGCTCGGATCGACCTGCACCTCGACCCAGCCCGACCCGGCGGCCCGTTCGTCCTGGGCGATCTCCCGCACCAGCCGGCGCACCTCGTCCGGACCGGCCACCACGTCGCGAGCGGCGTCGTACAGCCGCTGGAAGCGCGACCAGCCTCGCCGGGCCGTGACGTCGAGGCGGGCGCCGGCCGGGTCGACGAGCTCGGGCGGCAGCCGGCGGCCCTGCTCGGCGGCCAGCTCCAGCAGCGTCGCGGGGCGCATCGCGCCGGCCAGGTGCAGGTGCAGGTGCGCCTTCGGGAGGGCCCTCAGATCGCGCACCGGTCCATCGTGTCGCACGCGTCACGCGGCCTCGCGATCAGCGAGAATGGAGGCCTCATGACCGCACCCTCGCCTGCCCCGCGCCCGTCCAAGGACAGTGGCTACACCGCGAAGCACCTGTCCGTCCTCGAGGGCCTCGAGGCGGTCCGCAAGCGCCCCGGGATGTACATCGGGTCGACCGACTCCAAGGGCCTGACCCACCTCGCCTACGAGATCGTCGACAACGCGGTCGACGAGGCGCTGGCCGGCCACTGCCACCGGGTCGAGATGACGCTGCACCCCGACGGCTCGGTCGAGGTCTCCGACGACGGCCGCGGCATCCCGGTCGACGTCGAGCCCAAGAGCGGGCTGACCGGCGTCGAGCTCGTCATGACCAAGCTGCACGCCGGCGGGAAGTTCGGCGGCGGCGGCTACAAGACCTCCGGCGGCCTGCACGGCGTCGGCGCGTCGGTCGTGAACGCGCTGTCCCAGCGCCTGGACGTGGTCGTACGCCGAGGCGGCCGCGTGCACACGATGTCCTTCAGCCGGGGTGTGCCGGGGGTGTTCACGGGCGAGGGCCCGGCCGCGCCGTTCACGCCGCGCGACGGGTTGTCGGTGGCGGGCAAGGCGCCCAAGACGCAGACCGGGACGTCGGTGCGCTGGTGGCCGGACCTGCCGCTGTTCAGCAAGGGCTCGGCCGTCGACGTCGAGCAGCTCCACGACCGGCTGCGCCAGACCGCCTTCCTCGTACCCGGTCTCACGCTCGCCCTGCTCGACCGGCGGGGCGACGAGCCGGTCGAGGAGACGTTCCGCTTCGACGGCGGGACGACCGACTTCGTCGAGCACCTGGCGGCCGACGGCGCCGTCTGCGACCCGGTGCACATCGTCGGGTCGGGCAACTACAAGGAGACGGTGCCGGTCCTCGACGACAAGGGCCACATGGTCACGACGACCGTCGAGCGGCACTGCGAGGTCGACGTCGCGCTGCGCTGGGGCCTGGGCTACGACACCCGGGTCCAGAGCTTCTGCAACGTCGTCGCGACACCTCACGGCGGCACGCACCAGAACGGCTTCGAGCGGGCGCTGCTCCGCACCCTCAACGACGTCATGAAGGCCACCCGTGTGCTGCGCGCCAACGACGACCCGGTCATCAAGGACGACGTCCTCGAGGGGCTGACTGCGGTGGTGACGGTGAAGGTGCCGGAGCCGCAGTACCTCGGGCAGACCAAGGACGAGCTCGGCACCCCCGGCGTCACGAAGATCGTCGCCGACGTCGTCGCCAAGGGGCTCAAGACCGAGTTCCTCGAGAACAAGAAGCGCAAGGCGCAGGCGCGCGTCGTGCTCGAGAAGGTCGCCGCGGCGGCGAAGACCCGGCAGGCGGCGAAGGCGTCGAAGGACGCGGCCCGGCGCAAGACGGCTCTCGAGACCTCGACGCTGCCGGCCAAGCTCGCCGACTGCCGCTCGACGGACGTGTCGCGGACCGAGCTGTGGCTGGTCGAGGGTGACTCCGCCCTGGGGACAGGCAAGCTCGCGCGCAACAGCGAGTTCCAGGCGCTGCTGCCGCTGCGCGGGAAGATCCTCAACGTCCAGAAGGCCGGCGTCAGCGAGATGCTCAACAACGCCGAGTGCGCCTCGATCATCCAGGTGGTGGGGGCGGGCACCGGGCGGACCTTCGACCTGGAGCAGATGCGCTACGGGAAGATCGTGATCACGACCGACGCCGACGTCGACGGGGCCCACATCCGGTGCCTGCTCATCACGCTCTTCGCCCGCTACATGCGGCCGGTCATCGAGGCGGGCCGGCTCTACGCCGCCGTGCCGCCGCTGCACCGGATCGAGGTGAGCGGCGCCAAGGAGCCGATCTACACCTACTCCGAGAAGCAGATGAAGGACGAGCTGAAGAAGATCGCCAACCGCGGGGCGAAGGTGAAGGGGCAGATCCAGCGCTACAAGGGGCTCGGCGAGATGGACCCCGACCAGCTGGCCGAGACGACGATGCACCCGGCGACCCGCACGCTGCGCCGCATCAACGAGGGCGACCTCGACGCGGCCGAGCGGGTGCTGGAGCTGCTCATGGGCAACGACGTCGCCCCGCGCCGCGAGTTCATCATCTCCTCCGCGAGCCGCGTCAACCGAGAGCTGCTCGACACCTGATGGCGCGCAAGCGGCAGTCCTCGAGCCACATCCCGCCCTTCGAGGGCGAGGGCACGATCATCGACACCGACGTCGTCGACGAGATCGAGTCCAGCTACCTCGACTACAGCTACTCCGTCATCTACGCCCGGGCGCTCCCCGATGCGCGGGACGGCCTCAAGCCGGTGCACCGCCGGATCCTGTTCTCCATGGCCGACTCCGGCCTGCGGCCGGACCGGCCGTACGTCAAGAGCGCGCGCGTCGTCGGCGACGTCATGGGCAAGTACCACCCGCACGGCGACAGCGCGATCTACGACGCGATGGTGCGCCTGGCGCAGCCGTTCGCGATGCGGGTGCCGCTCATCGACGGGCACGGCAACTGGGGCTCCCCCGACGACAGCGCCGCCGCCAGCCGCTACACCGAGTGCCGGCTGACACCAGCGGCTCTGCTGCTCACCGACGGGCTCGACGAGGAGACCGTCGACCTCGAGGACAACTACGACGGGTCGCTGCAGCAGCCCTCGGTGCTGCCTGCCGCGATGCCGAACCTGCTCGTCAACGGCACCTCCGGCATCGCCGTCGGCATGGCCACCAACATGATCCCGCACAACCTCGTCGAGGTCGTCGACGCCGCTCGGCACCTGCTCGACAACCCGGGCGCCGACCTCGACGACCTGATGCGCTTCGTCCCCGGGCCCGACCTGCCGACCGGCGGCCAGCTGCTCGGCATGACGGAGGTGCGTGCGGCCTACGAGACCGGGCGCGGCGTCGTCCGCATGCGGGCCACGGCCGAGGTGGGGCCGCTCCCCCGCGGCAAGTCGAGCATCACCGTGACCGAGCTGCCGTACGGCGTGGGCGCCGAGCGCGTGATCGCCAAGGTGAAGGAGCTCGTCACCGGCAAGAAGCTGCAGGGCATCGCCGACGTCAAGGACCTCACCGACCGACAGCTCGGCACCCACCTGGTCTTCGAGATCAAGGCCGGCTTCAACGGGCAGGCGGTGCTGGCCGAGCTCTACCGGCTGACGCCGCTCGAGGAGAGCTTCGGCATCAACAACGTGGCGCTCGTCGACGGGCAGCCGCGGACGCTGGGGCTGGTCGACCTGCTGCAGGTGTTCCTCGACCACCGGATCGACGTGGTGACCCGGCGCTCGCGCTTCCGGCTGCGGAAGGCGCAGGAGCGCGCCCACCTGGTCGAGGGCCTGCTCATCGCGCTGATGAACATCGACGAGGTCGTGCGGATCATCCGCGGGAGCCAGGACGTCGGCGAGGCGCGCGCGTCCCTCGTCGCGCTGATCGGGCTCACCGACATCCAGGCCGGCTACGTGCTCGACATGCAGCTGCGCCGGCTGGTCGCGCTCGAGGTCGCCAAGCTCGAGGCGGAGCTGGCGTCGCTGCAGGAGCAGATCGGCTACCTGGAGGGCATTCTCGCCGATCCGGCGCTGCTGCGCGGGGTCATCTCGGACGAGCTCGCGGAGGTGGCTGCCGAGCACGGCACGCCGCGCCGGACGGTGCTGGTCGGCGGGGACCTCAAGGCGCTCGTCACGCAGCGGGCCGCGTCGCTGGAGGTCGCCGACGAGCCGTGCGACGTGGTGCTGTCGAGCGCCGGGCTGCTGGCTCGTACTCCCCTGCACGCCGAGGAGTCCGACGCGGGCGGGCGCAAGCGCACCGGGCGCTCGCGGCACGACGTCATCGTGTCGGTCGCGCGGTCCACGACGCGCGGCACCGTGGGGCTCATCACGAGCGCCGGCCGGGTGCTGCGGATCGGCGTGCTCGACCTGCCGAGCGTCCCCGCCGTCACCACCGGGGCGCTGTCGCTGCGGGGTGGGGCACCGGCGACGGAGTTCGCGGCGCTCGAGCGCGGCGAGCGGATCCTCGCGCTGACCGCGCTCCCCGACGACGGACCGGGCATCGCGCTGGTGACCAGGCAGGGCGTCATCAAGCGCGTCACCCCGGAGTGGCCGACCAAGGGCGAGGCCGTCGACATCGTCGCGCTCAAGCCTGGCGACGAGGTGGTCGGCGCGGCCGAGCTGGTCGACGGCGAGGAGGAGATGGTCATCTTCTCCTCGACCGGTGACCTGCTCCGCTTCCCCGCTTCCGCCGTCCGGCCGCAGGGGCGGTCGGCCGGCGGCATGGCCGGGATCAAGCTGGCAGCAGGGGCTTTCGTGGTCGGCTTCAACGCGGTCCCGCTCGCCGCCCCCGAGGGGATGCTCGACGTGGTCGACGAGCCCGTGGTCGTGACCGGCGGCGGGCTGCCGCCAGAGGGTCGGGGCCGCGGGCCCGGCGTGGTGTCGTCGGTGAAGCTGACGCCGCTGTCGGAGTACCCCCGCAAGGGCCGCGCCACCGGCGGCGTCCGCTGCCAGCGGCTGCTGTCCGGCGAGGCGCTGCTGGTGCTGGGCTGGGCCGGACGTGGTCCGGCCTGGGCGGCTGCTGCCTCGGGCGACCCGGTGGAGCTGCCGGCGACCTACGGCAAGCGCGACGGCAGCGGCACGCCGGTCGAGAAGCCCCCCGTCGCCGTGGGCCGCCCGCACCGATAGTGCTCCCGAACGCTCAGCAGCCGAGGAGGTCGAGCGAGCTGCCGCGGCGGGCCTTGGTGACCCGCACCTGGGCGGGGATCCGCGCCCGGAGCTCGGCGACGTGGCTGACCAGCCCGACGACCCGGCCGCCCTCGCGAAGCCCGTCCAGGACGTCCATCACCTCGTCGAGGGTGTCCTCGTCGAGCGTGCCGAAGCCCTCGTCGACGAAGAGCGCCTCGATCCGGGTGCCGCCCGCCTCGGCCTGCACGACGTCGGCGAGGCCCAGCGCCAGCGCGAGCGACGCCAGGAAGGTCTCGCCACCGGAGAGCGTCGAGGTCTCGCGGTCCTGCCCGGTCCAGCTGTCGCGGGCGAGCAGCCCGAGCCCGGTGCGGCCACCGCCCTTGACCGCGCCGTCGGTGTGGACGAGCGAGTAGCGGCCCTGCGTCATCCGCATCAGCCGCGCGCTCGCGACAGCAGCGACCTCCTCGAGCCGCGCCGCCAGCACGAACGACGTCAGGGTCATCCTCATCGCGTTGGAACCACCGCCGGTGCAGAGGTCGGCCATCCGGCGGACCAGCGCCGCGCGCTCCTCGAGCGGCTGCAGCGCGGCGACCGCGGCCTCCAGCGCCGGCACCAGCCGACCCACCTCGCGCGCCCGATCGGCCGCCGACGCCTCGACCCCCGCGGCCTCGGTGACCACGGCGTCCGCCGCCTCCACCGCAGCCAGCGCCGCCGCGAGGTCGACCGGCTCGGCGGGCGCCGCGACGACCTCGGGCTCCACCAGCACGGCCTCGACGGCGGCCCGCTCGTCGTCGGCCGCGCGGCAGCGGTCCTCCGCCGAGGTCCGCCACGCGAGGGTGCGCACGGCAGCGGATGCGGCATCCACGTCCGGGAAGCCGGCGGACTCCGCTGCCGACACCGCGAGACCGGCGGTACGGACAGCGTCAGCACTCGCGCGCGCGGCAGCATCCGTCGCCTCGCGCACCGTGTCGCAGGCTGCGGCGAGCTCAGCAGCTGCCGACAGCGCCGACTCGAGCTCGACGGCCCCGTCGAGCTCCTCACGCAGCCGGGCCTCGGCGGAGGCAGCCCGCGCCTGCGCCTCGTCGGCACGGCGCAGGGACGCGATCTGCACCTGCTCCAGCCGGAGCCGCTCGCCGTCGGCGGCCGCCAGCGCGGCGTCGATCCGCTCGAGGGCCTCCCCCGCGGCAGCCAGCCCGGCGGCCGCGGCGCGCAGGTCGGCCAGCTCGCCGCGCACCTGCTCGAGCAGCCCGTCCAGCTCCCCGGCAGGCACGTCCGCGTGCCCGGCGGCGGCCAGCCGCGACCGGTGCCCCTCCGCCACGGCGACCTCGGCCGCCAGCCGCGCCTCGACCTCGGCCACCGCCCGGGCGGCGTGCTCGGCCTCGAGCCGCGCCCTGTCCTCGTCGTCGCGGGTGACGCCCTCACCGACGCCTTCGTAGGGGTCGGGGTGCGAGGTGGAACCGCACACCTCGCAGGGCGCGCCGTCCTCGAGCCGGTCGGCCAGCTCGGCGATCATCGAGACGAACCGCGCCTCGCGCAGGTCGTTCTCCTTCTCCCGCAGGGAGACCAGCGTCTCGCGGGCCAGCACGTGGCTCTCGTGCAGCTCCTGCTGCCGGGCGAGCGAGGCGTCCAGTCCACGCGCCTCGGTGCGCGCGGTCGTCAGCCCGACGACCCGCGCCTCGGCTGCCGGAAGCTGCTCCACGGCGGCCTGCGCCGCGGACAGCAGCCGGCGCGCGGCCACCCGCTGCGCCGGCAACGCCGTCAGCTCGGCCGCGACCGTCGTCAGCGCCGCCTCCGCCGACGCGGCCTCGGCGCGCGCAGCCGCCACGACCGCCTGCTCGGACACCAGCGCGTCCGCCACCGACCGCAGCGACTCCAGCCGTCCGGTCCGCCGGCGCGCGTCCGCGCCCGCGGCAGCCAGCGCCGGCACCGGCGCGTCGACCGGCAGCCCGAGCGGTCCGAGCACCGCCCGAGCGGACGCCTCCGTGGACGACGCCTCGGCCGACGACGCCGCTGCGTCCGCGGCCCCCGACAGCACCGCGGCGATCTCCGCCGCCCGCCCGGCGTCGCGCAGCTCGACCCGCAGCGCGTCAAGAGCGGGCCGGGAGGCATCGAGCCGCTCGAGCGTCGCCAGGGCTCCCGCCCGCCGCGACTGCAGGGCAGCGACCCGGGCGGTCTCGTCGGCAGCCGCCCGGCACGCGTCCCGCGCGGCCGTGACCGCCGCGAGCCGCTCCCGCGAGCGCGAGAGAGCCGACGTGGCAGCGTCGATGAGCGAAGCAGCCCACTCAGGCGCGAGCTCCGACGGCGCCTCCACCCCGGCCGCCTGCGCCAGCCGCGCGACCACCACGTCGCGCTCCTGCCTCGCGGCCACCACGGCGGACGACGTGCTGATCCGCTGCGCGACCAGCCAGTCCTCGACCGCCTTGAAGCGCTCGGTCGCGAACAGCCGCTGCAGCAGGTCGCCCCGCTCCCGGCTGTCGGCGCGCAGGAAGCGCGCGAACTCCCCCTGCGGCAGCAGCACGACCTGGAAGAACTGGTCCGCACTCATGCCCA
>SCTD01000519.1 GCA_004299215.1 Frankiales bacterium
CCCAGGACCGGGTCGCCAAGCTGCGCTTCCCCGAGCCGGCGCCCTGCGGCAGGACGCCCCTCACCGCCGAGGGGCTGTCGAAGTCCTACGGCTCGCTGGAGATCTTCACCGACGTCGACCTGGCCATCGACCGCGGCGCGCGCGTGGTCGTGCTCGGCCTGAACGGTGCGGGGAAGACGACGCTGCTGCGCGTGCTCTCCGGCACCGAGCTCCCCGACACCGGCGAGGTCGTGCCTGGGCACGGGCTGCGCCTGGGCTACTACGCCCAGGAGCACGACACCCTCGACACCGAGCGCACCGTGCTCGAGAACATGCGCACCGCGAGTCCCGACCTGCCCGAGCCGGAGGCGCGTCGGGTGCTGGGGTCGTTCCTGTTCAGCGGCGACGTCGTGCACCAGCCCGCCGGCACGCTGTCGGGTGGGGAGAAGACGCGCCTCGCACTGGCCACGCTGGTCGTCAGCGGCGCGAACGTCCTGCTCCTGGACGAGCCCACCAACAACCTCGACCCGGCCAGCCGCGAGGAGATCCTGTCCGCGCTGGCGAGCTACAAGGGTGCGGTCGTGCTGGTGACCCACGACGAGGGCGCGGTCATGGCGCTGCAGCCGGAGAAGGTGCTGCTGCTGCCGGACGGCGTCGAGGACCAGTGGAGCGACGACTTCGCCGACCTGGTGGCGCTCGCCTAGGTCTGGCGGCGCGGGAAGGTGCGCACCGGGTGTCCGGCGTCCACCGCCAGGGCGACGGAGCTGCCGACAGCCACGTCGACGGTGTGCGGCTGGAACGAGCGCAGCACGGCCCCCGACGGCAGCTGCAACGAGTAGACGTAGTGCGCGCCGCGGAACTCCCTGCCCAGCACCCGTGAGGTCCCGGTCGCCGAGACCGCGAAGCCCACCTCGTGCGGACGGAGCATCACGTCGACCTCACCTGCGGCGCTCGGTGTCGCGGCCAGCCGTCCGACCTCGGTGTCGACGAGCGCGCCGTCCTGCCTGCCCGGGAGGAAGTCCGCGTCGCCGAGCAGGGTGGCGGAGAAGCGCGTGGCCGGTGCGTGGAAGGCCTCGGCGGGCTCGGCCACGTGGTCGAAGCGGCCCTCGCGCATCACCGCCACCCGGTCGCCGACGGCCAGCGCCTCGGCCTGGTCGTGCGTGACGAAGACCCCGGCGGCGCCGGTCCCGTGCAGGGCTCGCAGGGTGGCCTCCCGCACGGAGGCGCGCAGGGTGCTGTCGAGGTTGCCGAACGCCTCGTCGAACAGGACGACCTGCGGGCGCGGGGCCAGCGCCCGGGCCAGCGCGACCCGCTGCTGCTGCCCGCCGGAGAGCTCGTGCGGGAAGCGAGCCCCCAGACCGGGCAGCTCGACGAGCTCGAGCAGCTCCGCGAGGCGCCGCGCACGGTTCTCGCCGCGCGGCAGCCCGAAGGCGACGTTGTCCGCGACCCGCAGGTGGGGGAAGAGCGCGGCGTCCTGGAAGACGACGCCGACGTGCCGCTGCTCCGGCGGGACCCAGGTGCGCGGTCCGGCGACGACCCGGCCGCCGACGGAGATCGTCCCGGCGTCCGGCTCGAGCAGCCCCGCCAGCAGCATCAGCAGGGTCGACTTCCCGCAGCCGCTGGGACCGACGAGGGCCACCATCTCGCCCTCGCCGACGGTGAGCGACACGTCGTCGACCGCCGCGGTGCGCCCGAAGCGCCGGCTGACCCCCAGCAGCTCGACGACGCTCACCGCGCCACCCCGACCAGGGAGGTGTCGGGCTCCATCGGCGGCACGACGTCGACGTCGGACGTGACCTCCGCGCCGTCGTCGTCGTTCCGGAAGAGCAGCACGACGGGGATCATCGCAACGACCACGATGGTCAGCGCGGGCAGCCCGGCCATCTCGTACCGCGAGTCGGCCGCCAGCTGCCAGACCCGCACGGAGAGCGTCTCGAAGCCGAACGGCCGCAGCAGCAGCACGATCGGGAGCTCCTTCAGCGCATCCACCGCGACCAGCACGCCGGCGACGGCGATGCCGGACCGGGCGAGCGGCAGGTGCACCCGGGTGAGCACCCGGCGCGGGGACACCCCGAGCGACAGGGCGGCCGACGTCAGCGACGGGGACACCGTGGCCAGCCGCGCCTCGGTCGAGGTGTAGCCGAGGGCCAGGAAGCGGGCGGCGTAGACGACGACCAGGGCGGCGACCGACCCGGTCACCAGACCGCCGCCCCCGGGCAGGCCCAGCCGGTCGAGCAGCTCGGCCGCGGCAGCGAGCACCAGCAGCGCGCCGATAGCGAGGACGGGGCCCGGCACGGCGTAGCCGGACACCGTCGCCTGGACGCCGAGCGCGATCCGGCGACGACCGTCGACCCGGACCGCGTGCACCAGCAGCAGCGCCACCACCACGACGACGGCGGCGACCTGCGCGCCCAGCAGCATGCTGTTGGCCGCCGCGGCGAGGAAGGTCTGGTCGAAGCTGCCGTCCACCCCCCGCAGCGGCGAGGTCGTCGACCAGACGAGCAGCGTCACGACGGGGACGACCACCGCCAGCAGCAGCACCAGGGTGCACGCCGCGGTCGCCGCCCAGGCGGCCCGGCCGGTCAGCCGCACCGGCCCCATCGGCGTCGGATCGTGCCCGGCAGAGCTGAACCGCGCGCCCCGGCGGAGCCAGCGCTCGCCTCCCAGCAGGGCCATCGCGAGCAGCAGCACGAGCAGCGCCAGGACGGTCGCCGCCGGCCGGTCGAACTGCCCGCGCCAGACCTTGTAGATGCCGACCGACAGGGTGTCGACGCCGAAGTACTGGACGGTCGCGAAGTCCGACAGCGTCTCGAGGGCGACGAGCAGCGCACCGGCCGCGAGCGCGGGCCGGGCCAGCGGCAGCACGATGCGGCGGGCCGCCCGCAGGGGTGTGAGGCCGAGCGTGCGTGCGGCGCAGTACGGCGTGGCCGCCTGCTCGCGGAAGGCCACGCGCGCCAGCAGGTAGACGTACGGGTAGAGCGTCAGCGTGAGGACGGCAGCCGCCACCGGGAGCGTCCGCACGGGCGGGAACGGCGTGTCCTCGCCGAGCACGGCGCGCCACCCCGTCTGCACGGGTCCGGGGTAGGACAGCAGCGAGGACCAGACCAGGCCGAGGATGTAGGCGGGCACGGCGGTCGGCAGGACCAGCAGCCACTGCAGCGCCCGCCGGCCGGGGAAGCGGTAGGCCGTCGTGAGCCACGCCAGTCCGGCGCCCAGCACCGTGGCGCCGACCAGGGTGAGCGCGAGCAGTGCGAGGGTGGTGCCGAGCAGCGGCACCCAGCCCGAGCCGGCTACCCGCGACCAGGGAGCCGTCCCGGCCTGGAGCACTCCCACGAGGACGGCCGCCACGGGCAGCAGCACGACCAGCGCCGCCGTCGTGACCACGACTGTCGACGCCCGGCGGCCCGGGCGCGTCCTCACCGGTAGCCGGCGTCCGTCAGCAGCTGGACGGCCTCGGCGTTGTGCCGGCCGAGGGAGCCGACGTTGAGCTCGTCGCGGGTGAACTCGCCGAACCCCTTCAGCACCTCGACCGGCTCGACGGAGCGGTTCACGGGGTACTCGAAGTTGCCGTCCACGAACAGGGACTGGCCCTCGGTGGCGAGCCACTCCAGGAACGTCGTCGCCGACGCGACGTCGTCGGCGGAGCGCGTGACGCCGGCGCCGCTGATGTTGACGTGCGTGCCCGTGGTGGTCTGGTTCGGGAAGAACACGCCGACCGGCAGGTCCGGGTCCTTCGCGAGCTCGCGGCCGACGTAGTAGTGGTTCGTGATGCCCACGGCGCAGCCGCCGGCGGCGACGGTGCGCACGATCTCGGGGTCGTTGGCCAGGATCTGCGGGTCGTTGGCCATCCAGCCCTCGATCACGTCCGACGCCTTCTCCGCGCCGTCGTGGGCGACGAACGACGCGACCAGCGACTGCGTGTACGCACTGGTGGAGGTGCGGAAGCAGATCCGGTCCTTCCACCGCGCGTCCGCCAGCGCGGCGTACGTCGACAGGTCCGTGGCCGCGACGTCGTCGGTGTTGTAGATGATCACCCGCGCGCGCTCCGACAGGCCGAACCACCGACCGGAGGGGTCGCGCAGGCTGGCGGGCACAGCCGCCTCCAGCTCCGGCGACCGCACCGGCTGCAGCAGGTCCTGCTCCGCGGCGAGCGCCAGGTTCGCGACGTCGACGGTCATGTAGACGTCGGCCTCGCTGCTCTCGCCCTCGACCTCGAGCCGCTCCCGCAGCTCGGCGTCGCTGCCGTTGAGGAACTCCACCGCGATGCCGGTCTGCGCAGTGAAGCTCTCGTACGCCTGCTCGGCGCCGTAGGAGCGCGCCGAGTAGACCTGGATGGACGGTCCGTCCTCGCCGCCGAGGGACACCCCGCAGCCGGAGACCAGCAGGGCCGACCCGAGCAGCAGCACGAGTCCGGGACGGGGGGAGCGGGGCACGGGGCGTCCTTTCGGCAGGCTGGGTTAGGGCAACCTTCCCTAGCCTACCGGTCGCTCCGGGTGGGGGGGGCTCGGAGACATCTCCGGTCACCGGGGTTGCTTGCGATCATGCTGGGAACAGGCACCCCGACACGCACCACCAGTGAAGGAAGAGGACATCTCGTGGCAGAGCTCAAGAAGGGCAGCAGGGTCACCGGCGGCGACCGCGACAAGCTCGCGTCGGAGCTCAAGCGGCGGTACGAGTCGGGCGAGAGCATCCGTCTGCTCGCCGAGTCGTCAGGCCGGTCGTACGGCTTCGTGCACCGCATCCTGAACGAGTCGGGAGCGACGCTGCGCGGCCGGGGTGGCGCCACCCGCAAGAAGAGCGCCTGACGCTCGCCGGCGGGCGCGTGGCAGGCTGAGACGACCTGCCACCGCCCCCGGGAGTCGCCGCTCATGGACCTGTCGCTGAACGCCGAGCAGGACGCCGTCCGCAAGGCCGTCAAGGAGTGGGTCGACGACGTCGTCGCCCCGCCGGCGCTGGAGAACGACCGCAAGGAGCGCTTCCCCCAGGAGGCGCTCGACGGCCTGCGCCAGACCGGGTTCATCGGCCTGTCCATCCCCGAGCAGTGGGGCGGCGGTGGCGGCGACCCGCTCTCCTACGTGCTCTTCATCGAGGAGCTCGGGCGGGGCGACGCCAACGTGCGCTCCATCGTCAGCGTGCACCTCGGTCTGGTGGCCGGGTCGATCGACCGCTGGGGCACGGAGGCGCAGAAGGAGCAGTGGCTCCCGCGGATGGCCACGGGCGAGGTGCTCGGCTGCTTCGGCCTGACCGAGCCCGACTACGGCTCGAACCCGGCCGACCTGCAGGCCACCGCGGTGAAGCAGGCGGACGGGGGCTACGTCCTCAACGGCAACAAGATCTTCATCACCAACGGCACCATCGCCGGCGTCACCCTGTTCATGGCGCGCACCGGGGGCGAGGGGGCCCGGGGCGTGAGCGCCTTCCTGGTGCCCAACGACGCGGAGGGCTTCGAGGCCCGACCGATCCACGGCAAGCTCGGCCTGCGCTCCTGCGACACCGCCGAGCTCGTGCTGCGCGACGTCAAGGTCGGTCCCGAGGCGCTGCTGGGCGGCGAGGAGGGCAAGGGCATCCGGGTCGCGCTGACCGCGCTCAACGACGGCCGGATGTCGCTCGGCGCCTCCTGCACGGGCCTCGGCCAGGCCGCGCTCGACACGATGGTCGCCTACACCAAGGACCGGGTGCAGTTCGGCAAGCCGGTCGCCGGTCACCAGCTCGTCCAGGCGCTCATCGCCGACACGGCCGTCGAGGTCGACTGCGCCCGGCTGCTCACCTGGCGGGTCGCCGACCTCAAGACGCGCGGCGAGGACTACTCGCTCGCGGCCTCTAAGGCGAAGTACTACGCCAGCGAGATGTCGGTGCGCGCCGCGAACGCCTGCGTGCAGGCGCACGGCGGCTACGGCTACATCGACGAGTACGCCGCGGGGAAGTACCTGCGAGACGCCCGCGTTACGACGCTGTACGAAGGCACCTCGCAGATCCAGCAGCTGATCATCGGCCGCGCGCTCACGGGAATCTCAGCCTTCTGACGAAGGGGGGACCCGCATGAGCGAGATGTACTCCTTCT
>SCTD01000050.1 GCA_004299215.1 Frankiales bacterium
GAAGAAGACCACGACGTGCGAGATGTCCTTCGAGGAGCCCACCGTGACGGTGCGGCAGTCCACGGCGACCGAGATCGTCGCGGTGCCAGGACCCTGCGGGCTCGTGGACGGCTTGGGGCTCTTGCTCGGCTTGGGGCTCTTCGTGGGCTTCGTGCTGGGCTTCGTGCTGGGCTTCGTAGTGGGCTTCGAAGTGGGCCCAGCCGTGGCGCCGGTGCAGCCGGTGTGGGCGGGGTTGCCCTTGTCGATGCCCTTGTTGCCGTCGCACTCGTAGCCGTTGTTGTGGTCCGACCCGTTGGGGGCCTGGCCCTTGGGGTTCTTGTTGTCGGCCTTGCCGACGCAGCCGGCGCACGGCTTGCCGCCGGCCTTGCCGCCGCCGTTGCCGTTCTGGCTGGCGCTGCCGTCGCGGGTGGAGCAGTAGGCGTGCGTGCAGGTCTCACCGGGGTTCGCGCCGGTGCCGTTCTTGTCGGCCTTCGACAGCGGCTGCGGCTTGGTCAGCGGGCCGGACGTGGCCGCGCCGTGGTGGGCGCCCTGGGGCTCGGCGACCTTCCCGGCCTTCCCTGCCTTGTCGGCCTTGTCGGCCTTCTCGGTCTTCGCCTCGGACCTTGGCGCCGCCTTCTCGGCTGCCGCCTCGCTCCGGGTCTCGCTCCGGGCCTCGCTCCGGGTCTCGCTCCGGGTCTCGCTCCGGGTCTCGCTCCGGGCCTCGCTCCGGGTCTCGGCCTTCGTCTCGGCCTTCGCCTCGTGCTTGTCGGCTGCCTTGCCGTTCGCCCTGTCGTCCGCCTTGTCGTTCCCCTTGTCGCTCGCCTTGCCGGGCGCCGCATCGGCGGCGAGCCGGATCGAGGCGCTCTCCGCCGGGCCGCGGTCGGTGGACCCGCCTGCCAGTGCGGTGCCGGTCATGGCCAGCGAGAGGGGCAGTGCGAGGACCGCTGCCATGAGGCGGCGGCGGTGGACTGCTCGGGTGATCGAGGTGCTCGTACAGCTGGTGGTGGTCATGCGGGGACTCCCGTCCGAGGTGGGGAGGGTGCCCGCTTCGCACCCGACCACCGGACGAGCCGGTCTCGCCACTGGCTCCCCGTACGGTCTGGGCGACCGTGTCTTCTCCGTGCGCCACGAGGGCGTCGGTGAGGACCGTACGGATCACAGCCTCTGCATCCGGAGCCGGATGCCCGAAGGCACCCCCGGTTCCTGGGGCAGGTCGGTCTCGCCACTCACTCCCCGGACGGCCTAGGCGACCGTGTCTCTCCGTGCGCCGCGAGGGCGTCGGTGTGGACCGTCCGGATCAACGCTTCCTTCACGACCGGGGGCTCACTCCCGGTCGCCGAGGACCTCGCTGGCTGCGACGTCTTCGTTACTGAGTGTGACCAGATCTCCGCTCCGGCACCTCGTCCGTTCGGCCGAACCTTCGCGGCGAATCGGACGCCGAACGGCTGATTCTCAGCGCTGCTGGCCCTTGTCGTCCGGTTCGTCAGCCGTCTCGCCGGCCGGGTCGTCCGCCTCGCGCTCTCGCCGCCGGGCCTTCCGCTCGAGCACGACGAACACAGCGAGTAGCAGCAGCGGCGCGCCGATCATGGCCGCCTCGGGTGCCCCGCCGCCGTGGGCCAGCGGCGTCATGACGACAGCAGCAGGCTGAGGCCGCCGACGGTGAAGGCCACCATGACCACGACCAGTGGCAGCTGACCGGTCGTCGCGTGATGCCGTCCGACCCGCACCGCCCGGTCGTGCGCCAGCACCACGCCGATCACGTGCCCGAGCACGATCGCCCCGACCTGGGTGTTCGCGATCGCGCGGGGGCTGATCGCGGTGTAGTCGATCGCGTTGCCGTACGTCCCGAAGATGTCGACGCCGTCCCGCCCGAACGGGTTGCTCGCGAGGATCCAGGTCGCCTGGCCGTCCAGCAGGAGGAGGGAGAAGTAGTGCGCGATGGCGTAGCCGGCCGCGATCGGGATGAGCGTGTGGGCGTACCAGCCCGGCTGCTCCCGCGGCGGCTGCCCCGTCAGCGCGCCTGACAGCGTCGTGGCCCCGACGAACAGCGCGGTGGCGATCGCGATCATGACGACCAGGCCGATCGTCCCCGGGACCGCGGTGAGGTAGGCGTCCTGCCCCGGACCGGCCTGCCAGAACTGGGTACGGGAGAGCCCGTCGAAGCCGGTCGAGCCGATGAGCACCATCACCACGGCGACCAGCCCGGGCTCGGCGCGCACGCCGTCCATGCCGTCGAGCGGCGACCGCACGACCAGCCGGCCGTCCTCGCGGCGGCCGAACGGCGACATCCGGCCGAGCAGCGTGCTGTAGACCTCGAAGCCGTCGCCCCTGGCGAACCAGCCTGAGCCGAACCACAGCGCCGCGACCAGCTGCGCGACGCCGTAGAGGACGAGGAAGACCCCCACGGTGCGCGGCTCGGCGCGACCGGGCAGGACCAGCTCCAGCCACACGAAGACCAGCAGCGAGACCGCCGCCGGCCAGTAGCCGAGCGAGGGGAGCCGTCCCTCCGCCGGGGCGGGCCCAGTGATCTTCTCCAGCACCGCGTGCAGGGTGCGCAGCGGGTTGACGTAGGCCCAGAAGGACCCGAAGAGCAGGCTGGCCGGGATCAGGCCGACCCACAGCGTCACGTAGAGGGCGTACGGCGAGAGGTTGTCGTTGGGGCTCGGCGGTCCGACGAGCGCCACCGCCACGACGACGAGGGTCAGGACCAGGACGACCGCCCGGGCGAGCCAGCGGGTGACCGGGCTGTCGACGACGGCCTGGACCACGCCCGGGAGCGGGATGCCGGCGGCGTCGCCGCGCAGCCTGGGCGTGCGCCAGAGCAGCACCAGCGCGAGGAAGCTGACGACGACCGCGAGACCGGCGCCGTAGAGAGCCAGCGCGAGCGGGATCGGCAGGTCGGCGCGGCTGCCGACCCCGTGGGCCAGGATCATGCGACGCGCAGCTGGAAGAGCGGACGGCCGGCCTCGTGCAGCTCGACCTCGAAGGAACCGGGGATGTCGGCGGTGAACGCGATCTCGGCCGGGACGCCGGGAACGAGGTCGGCGTAGAGGTCGTAGCCGTGGACGTGGATCTCCTCCACCACGTCGCTGGTGAAGCGCAGCACGACCTGCTCGCCGAGCGTCACGCTGACGCGGGGGTCGACGCCGGTCACCTGGCCGCCGGCGTAGGTCACCTCGACGACCGTGCCGGTCGGCGACGGGCTGGGAGCGGGAGCCGCGCTGGTCGCCGCTGCGCTGGGGGCGGCGGAGGTGGGGGCGGCGGAGGTGGGCGCCGGGTCCGCGGTGTCGTCGGTGGTGCCGGCGGAGCAGCCGGTGAGCAGGAGCACGGCGAGCAGCGGGGCGAGGTGGCGTCCGGTCACGACTCCGCAGGCTACGTGAGGGCCTC
>SCTD01000051.1 GCA_004299215.1 Frankiales bacterium
GTCGTCCGCGGTCAGCTGCGCGGGGGCGACGGCCGCCGTGAGGCGGGCGAACTCGCGCAGCGTGAAGGCGCGGCCGGCGGCGCGCGGGTACAGCACCACCGCCGCGGCGCGGTGCTCGCGGGTGGCGCCGAGGACCAGGTCGGCCCCCGCGACGTGCTCGGCGACGAGCTCGCGGGCCCGGAAGGCCCGTCCGTCGACCCCGAGCAGCTTCAGGGTGGAGAGGGCGTACGACTCCATCGGCGACCCGCTGTGGCCCCAGGTGCCGGCAGACCCGACCTCGAACCGGTCCGCCTGCTCGCCGAGCCGGGACCGCAGGCCGGCGAGCATCAGGTGCTCGGCCATGGGCGAGCGGCAGATGTTGCCGGTGCAGACGTGCAGGACCCGGAAGACGTCCATCACGATGACGCTCCAGCTCGCTCCGCAGCCAGTGCGCGCATCCGCTCCGTCGTCGCGGCGCACCCGCCGACAGCTCCGCTCACCGGGGCCCCTCGACCTCGGGGAGCACGGCCTGCAGCTCCTCGAGCGAGAGCGCGCCGGCCCGGCGGACGACGGGCGTCTCGCCGGTGAGGTCGACGATCGTGCTGGGGACCGCGTCGCCGCTGCTGCCGGCCTCGAGGTAGACGGCGACCGCGCTGCCGAGCTGCTCGTACGCCTGCGCCGCGTCTGTGGCGGGCGGCATACCGGTGCGGTTGGCGCTGCTCACCGCCAGCGGTCCGGTCTCGGCGAGGACGGCGAGGGCCACCGGGTGCAGCGGCATCCGGACCGCCACGGTGCCGCGGGTCTCGCCGAGGTCCCAGGCCAGAGACCCGGCCGCGCGGACGATCAGGGTGAGCGGGCCGGGCCAGAACGCCTCGACCAGGCTGCGCATCGACGGGGTGACGTGGTCCGCCAGGCCGTCGAGGCCACGCCAGGAGCCGACCAGCACCGGGACGGGCATGTCGCGACCTCGCCCCTTGGCCGCGAGCAGCCGGTCGACCGCCGGCGGTGAGAACGCGTCCGCCGCGATGCCGTAGACGGTGTCGGTCGGGATCACCGCGAGGTCACCGCGGCGCAGCGCCGAGACGGCGTCCGCGACGCCCTTGTCGCTGCTCGCGCGCACGTCCAGCACGGTCATGCGCCGCTCCAGCGCGCGGTGACGTAGCGGTCCCGGTCGGCGTAGTCCTTGTGGTCCTGGATCTCGCTCCAGCCGCCGGCCCGCTCCAGCAGGGCGGGCGCGGAGCGTCCCTGCCGGTCGGAGTGCTCGACGACCAGCAGGCCACCGGGCCTGAGCAGACGGCGGGCGGCCCGCTCGACCAGCCGGATGACGTCGAGGCCGTCCTCCCCCGCCCACAGCGCGATGCCCGGGTCGTGGTCGACGACCTCGGGGTCGGGGATGTGCGCCTCGGTCGTGGCGACGTACGGCGGGTTGCTGATCACCAGGTCGAGCGTGCCGTCGAAGCCGGGCAGCGCGTCCTCGGCGCTGCCCAGGTGCAGCAGCACCTCGGGGTCGCCGGCCTTGACGCGGTTGGCGGCGTTGCGGCGGGTCCACTCCAGCGCCTCGGGGTCCCGCTCGACGGCGTGGACGGTCGCGCCGGGGACCTCGTTGGCGAGGGCGAAGGCGATGGTGCCGCTACCGGTGCACAGGTCGACGCAGAGCGGGCGGTCGACGCCTGTCAGCGCGTCGACGGCGAACTGGACGACCGACTCGGTCTCGGGGCGCGGCACGAAGACACCCGGCCCGACCTCGAGCTCGATGTAGCGGAACCCGACGCTTCCGGTCAGGTGCTGCAGCGGGACACGGGCCGCCCGGCGCGTGACGAGCTCGTCGTACGCCGCCAGCTGGTGCTCGTCGAGCTCGTCCACGAGCAGCAGGTCGCTCGGCTTGGCCAGGCCGAGCACGTGGACCGCCAACGCGCGGGCGTCGTGGTCGGGGCTGTCGACCCCGGCGTCGCGCAGCCGGATGGTCGCGGCCTGGACCGTGGTGCGCAGGTTCATGCGGTGTCCTCTCCGGCGAGCTTGGCGGCAGTGTCAGCGTCGACGAGCGACTGGATGACCGGGTCGAGGTCGCCGTCCAGCACCTGCATGAGGTTGTTGGCCTTGTAGCCGCTGCGGTGGTCGGCGACCCGGTTGTCCGGGAAGTTGTAGGTGCGGACCTTCTCGCTGCGGTCGACCGTCCGGATCTGCGCGCCGCGCACCGCGCTGTCCTTGGCGGCCTGCTCCTCGAGCGCCAGCGCCAGCAGCCGGGCGCGGAGGACCCGCATCCCGGCCTCCCGGTTCTGCAGCTGGCTCTTCTCGTTCTGCATCGCCACCGTCACGCCGGTCGGGATGTGCGTGATGCGCACCGCCGAGTCGGTCGTGTTGACGCTCTGACCTCCGGGCCCGCTGGAGCGGTAGACGTCGATCCGCAGGTCGTTCTGGTTGATCTCGACGTCCACCTCCTCGGCCTCCGGCAGGACCAGGACTCCGGCGGCAGAGGTGTGGATGCGACCCTGCGACTCGGTGACCGGCACGCGCTGGACGCGGTGCACGCCGCCCTCGTACTTCAGCCGGCCGAAGACGGGGTCGGCCGGGTCGCGGCTCTTCACCGCGAGCTGGATGTCCTTGTAGCCACCGAGCTCGCCCTCGGTCGCGCTGATCACGTCGATCCGCCAGCCCCGAGCCTCGGCGTAGCGGGTGTACATCCGCACGAGATCGCCCGCGAACAGGGCGCTCTCGTCGCCTCCCTCGCCGGCCTTCACCTCGAGGATGACGTCCTTGCCGTCGGCCGGGTCGCGCGGCACGAGCAGGTCGCGGATGCGCGCCTCCAGCTCGCCGAGCTGCTCCTCGAGGGAGGCGGCCATCTCGGCCATCTCCTTGTCCTCGGCGGCCATCTCGCGGGCTGCCTCGAGGTCGGCCTGCACCGCCTCCTGCTCGCGGATGGCGGCGACCAGCGGGCCGAGCTCGGCGTAGCGGCGGCCGAGCTCCCGGGCTCGCGCCTGGTCGGCGTGCACGTCGGGATCGGCCAGCTGCGCCTCGAGGTCGGCGTACTCCGACAGGGCGTTGTCGGTGGGGGTGCCTATCGCTGTCTCTCGCGAACTGGCCATGTGCCTCTCCTGGGAACGGCAGCGGCGCCCGACCCAGATGGGGTCGGGCGCCGCAGGGTCGCTACTTGGAGCGCTTGCCGAAGCGCTGCTCGAACTTGGCGACGCGGCCACCGGTGTCGAGGATCTTCTGCTTGCCCGTGTAGAACGGGTGGCACTGGGAGCAGACGTCGGCGTGGATGCTGCCGCTGGTCTGCGTGCTCTTGGTGGTGAAGCTGTTCCCGCAGGTGCAGGTCACCGTCGTCTCGACGTACGTCGGGTGGATGTCGGCCTTCATGGCTGTGCCTCTCGGTCGGGGGAGCCGCCGGGTCGTCGCGC
>SCTD01000520.1 GCA_004299215.1 Frankiales bacterium
CCAGGACGACGAGGAGGGTGCTCACGCGCTCCCCCGCCCGGGCAGCTCGGCCATCCAGCGGCGGAGCGTCGTGACGAGCCGGCCGGCGTCGTCGTCCGCCTCGTCGCCCTGCCCCAGCGCCGCTTCGAGCGACGGGTCGACCGCGACCGGGGTGGCCACCGCGACGGTCTCGTACACCTCGACGATGGACCGCGTCACGCTCTTCCAGTCGTACGTGCGGACGGTCCGGCGGCCGGCCGCCGCCAGCCGCTCGCGGCGCTCGGGGTCGAGCAGCAGGGCGCCCAGCGCCGCAGCCAGCGCGCCAGCGTCCCGGACGGGGACGAGCACGCCGGCCTCGCCGTCCCGCAGCACCCTGCGGAAGGCCTCCAGGTCGCTCGCCACCACCGGCGTGCCGGCCGCCATCGCCTCGACCAGCACGATCCCGAAGGACTCGCCATGGGTGTTCGGGGCGCAGTAGACGTCACCGCTCGCGAAGACCCGCGGCTTGTCCTCCTCGCTCACCAGCCCCAGCAGCTCGACCCGGTCGCGCAGCGACGCCGGCACCGCCTCGCGCACGTCGTCGGCGTCGCCCGGCCCCGCGACCAGCAGGTGCACGTCGGGCACCAGGCTGACCAGCTCGGGCAGCGCCTCCAGCAGGACCGCCAGGCCCTTGCGCTGCTCGTCGATGCGGCCGAGGAAGACGACGGTCGGTCCGACGGGCCGGTCGGCGAGCGGCTTGGCACCCTCGAAGCGGGCGACGTCGACGCCGTTCGGGATGAGCACGGCGTCACCGCCGAGGTGCTCCACGACGACGCGTCGGGCCGCCGGGGAGACGGCGATGCGCCCGGTGACCTTCTCCAGCGCCGGCTGCAGGGCGGTGCCGAAGACCTGCAGTGCCCGGCTGCGCGCGGTGGCCGTGTGGAACGTCGCGACGATGGGTCCCTGCGCCGCGAAGCACGCCAGCATCGAGACGCTCGGCACGGTCGGCTCGTGCACGTGCAGCACGTCGAAGCGCCCCTCGCGCACCCAGCGGCGGGTCCGGGCCAGCGACAGCGGGCCGAACACGAGCCGGGCCACCGATCCGTTGTAGGGGACGGGGACCGCGCGTCCGGCGGGCACGACGTAGGGCGGCAGGTCCGCCTCGTCCGGGTCGTCGACCGGGCTGAGCACGGACACCTCGTGCCCGAGGGCGAGCAGGTGCTCCGCCAGGTCGCGGACGTGCGCCTGGACGCCGCCCGGGACGTCCCAGGTGTACGGGCAGGCGATCCCGATCCGCAGCGCGCGTCTCACCGCGGCACCAGGTCGTCGAGCCACAGCCGCTGCAGCATGTGCCAGTCCTGCGGGTGCTCCGCGATGCCGCGGGCGAACGCGTCCGCGACCGCCTGCGTCATGGTCGGCACGTCCGTCTGGTCGACCTCCTGGTGGAAGGTCACCTGCCAGCCGTCGTCGAGGAAGCACAGCGACACCGGGATGAGCGCCGCCCCGGTCCGCAGCGCGAGGCTCGCCGGACCCGCGGGCATCCGCGCGGTCGCCCCGAAGAACTGCACGTCGACGCCCCGCGCGGACAGGTCTCGGTCGGCCAGCAGGCAGGTGGTGCCGCCCGCCTCGAGCCGCTCGACGAGCACGTCGAACGGCGGCCGCGCCCCCCCGGTCAGCGGCAGCACCTCCATCCCGAGCGACTCGCGGAACTCCACGAACCGGTCGAAGAGCGACTCTGGCTTCAGCCGCTCGGCGACCGTCGTGAAGCGGACGCCGGTCACGCCTGCCCATGCCCCCGCGTGGTCCCAGTTGCCGCTGTGCGGCAGCGCCAGCACCGTGCCCCGGTCGGACGCGGTCGCCGAGCGGAACAGCTCCTCGTTGACGGCGCGCATCCCGGAGATGATCCGCTCGGTCGGCGTCACCGGCAGCCGGAACACCTCGCACCAGTAGCGGGCGTACGACCTCAGCGCGTCCCGGGTGAGCGCGTCGGGATCGCGATCGGGCGCGACGCGCACCAGGTTGCTGCGCAGCCGGTCGACCGCCTTGCCGCCGCGGCGGTGCGCCAGGTCGGCGCCGGCCCGGAAGAGCCGCCGGGCGAGGGGCTCCGGCAGGGCCC
>SCTD01000521.1 GCA_004299215.1 Frankiales bacterium
CGGCGAGCAGGTGGTGGCAGACGGCCGCCAGCGCCCAGACGTCCGCGGCGGCGTCCGGCTCGCCGCCGGCGGCCACGGCCGGGTCGACGTACTCCGCGGTGCCGTCCACCGTGGCCAGCCGCTGCCCCGCGAGCCGCGCCAGGCCGAGGTCGCTGAGCAGCGGCATCCCGTCGGCGGTGAACAGGACGTTGGCCGGGGTGAGGTCGCCGTGCACCAGCCCGCGCGCGTGTGCGGCGGCGAGGGCCTGCGCCAGCGGCGCGGCGATGGTCACGACCTCGCCCGGGTCGAGCGCGCCGCGGCGGGCGAGCAGGGCGGCGAGCGAGCCGCCGGCGGCGTGGTCGAGCACCAGCACCGAGCCGACGACAGCCCGCAGCCGCACGACGTAGGGCGTGTCGAGCCCCGCCAGCAGCGCGGCCTCGCGGCGCAGCGCGTCGGCGTCCGCCCCCTCGCGCAGCCGCTTCAGCGCGACCGTCTCGCCGGTCGCGAGCTCGACCGCACGCCACACCTCGCCCGTCGCCCCGAACCCGAGCAGGCACTGCACGTCGAAGCCGGGCAGGGACCAGACCTCGCTCACAGCCGCAGCCTCCCAGCGCTCGACGGGCAGAACGGGTTGTCCACACCTAGGTTCGGGGCATGGCCGACGTGCTGGTGGTGGGAGCCGGGCTGGCCGGGCTGGCGTGCGCGCGCCACCTGCAGGACCGCGGCGTCGCGGTGACCGTGCTGGAGGCCTCGGACGGCGTCGGCGGCCGGGTCCGCACCGACCGGGTCGACGGGATGCTCCTCGACCGCGGCTTCCAGGTGCACAACACCGGCTACCCCGAGGCGCAGCGCGTCCTCGACCACGACGCGCTGGAGCTGAGGCCCTTCGTCGCAGGCGCTCTGGTCCGCATCGGCGACCGGCTGCACAGAATCGGCGACCCGCGCCGCCGACCGACCTGGGCGCCGAGCACCCTGCTCGCGCCCATCGGCTCCCCGCTCGACAAGCTGGCCATCGCCAGGCTCGCCGCGACGGCCGCGCTCCCCCGCGCACGCACCCTGCTCCACCGCCCGGAGACGACGGCGTACGACGCCCTCCGCGCGCGCGGCCTCTCCGACTCGACGATCGACCGCTTCCTGCGGCCCTTCCTGTCCGGCGTGTTCCTCGACGCCGAGCTGGAGACCAGCAGCCGGTTCCTCGACCTGGTGTGGCGGTCGTTGGCGCGCGGCACCCAGTGCGTCCCGGCCGGTGGCATGGGGTCGATCCCCCAGCAGCTCGCGAGCGGCCTCGACGTGCGCCTCGAGTCGCCGGTGACGAGCATCCGGACGGGCACCCCCACCGTCGTCGCGACCGACCCCGTCACAGCCGGAGACCTCCTGCCAGGGCTGGAGATCCCGGCGATGAACCGGGTCACCACCCGCTACCACCTCGCGCCCGAGCCGCCGGTCGACGAGGCCGCCGTCGTCCTCGACGGGGAGCGCTCCGGACCGGTGGTCAACACGGTCGTGCTCACCAACGCCGCCCCGTCGTACGCCCCGGGTCGCACCCTCGTCAGCAGCAGCGTGCTCGCCGCGGGGGTCGACGAGCCGGCGGTCCGCGCGCACCTGTCCCGAATCTACGGCGTGGACACCGCGCGCTGGGAGCACGTCGCGTCCTACGACCTCCCGCAGGCGCTGCCCCGGCAGGTCCCGCCGATGGCCCGCTTACGCAAGCCGGTGCGGCTCGGCGACGGGCTCTACGTCTGCGGCGACCACCGGGACAGCGCCTCGATCCAGGGCGCCCTGGTCTCCGGGCGCCGGGCCGCCGAGGCCGTGCTGGCGGACGTACGCTCGACGGCGTGATCCTGCGCCGGCTCGGACTCGTGCCCTACGGCGAGGCGTGGCGGCTGCAGCAGTCCGTCCACGCCGAGGTCGTGGCGGGTGGCGAGGACGTCACGCTGCTGCTCGAGCACCCGCCGGTCTACACCGCCGGCAAGCGCACCGAGCCGTGGGAGCGCCCGGTCGACGGGACGCCGGTCGTCGACGTCGACCGCGGCGGCAAGATCACCTGGCACGGCCCGGGGCAGATCACCGGCTACCCCATCCTGCGGCTCGCGGACCCCGTCGACGTCGTGGCGTACGTCCGGGCGGTCGAGCAGCTGCTCATCGACACCTGCGCCGAGCTCGGGCTGGAGAGCGGCCGGGTCGACGGCCGCAGCGGCGTGTGGACCCCGGACGGCGCGCGCAAGGTCGCCGCGATCGGCATCCGGGTGAGCCGCGGCGTGACCATGCACGGCTTCGCGCTCAACTGCGACCCGGACCTGACGGCCTACGACCGGATCGTGCCCTGCGGGATCTCCGACGCGACGGTCACCTCGCTCAGCCGGGAGCTCCACCGGGACGTGCCGGTCGACGAGGTGCTGCCGCTGCTGGAGGCGCGGCTGCCGGCGCTGTCCGCTCGGGAAGCCGCCGTCCCGGTCCGGCGTTAGCCTCGGGTGTGACCACCGTGGGCCCCGACGGGCGGAAGATGCTGCGCCTCGAGGTGCGTAACAGCCAGACGCCGATCGAGAAGAAGCCCTCCTGGATCAAGACCCGCGCCGTGATGGGGCCGGAGTACACCTCGCTCAAGAAGCTCGTCCGGAGCCAGGGGCTCTCGACGGTCTGCGAGGAGGCCGGCTGCCCCAACATCTACGAGTGCTGGGAGGACCGCGAGGCCACCTTCCTCATCGGCGGCGACCAGTGCACGCGCCGCTGCGACTTCTGCCAGATCGACACCGGGAAGCCCGCGGCGTACGACACCGACGAGCCGCGCCGCGTCGCGGAGTCGGTGGCGCAGATGGGCCTGCGGTACGCCACCGTGACCGGCGTCGCGCGCGACGACCTGCCGGACGGCGGCGCCTGGCTCTACGCCGAGACGGTCCGGCAGATCCACGCCGCGCTGCCCGGTATCGGGGTCGAGCTGCTGATCCCCGACTTCAACGGCGAGCCCGGGCTGCTGCGCGAGGTCTTCGACGCCGCGCCGGAGGTGCTGGCGCACAACATCGAGACCGTTCCGCGCATCTTCAAGAGCATCCGGCCCGGGTTCCGGTACGACCGGTCACTCGGTGTGCTCACGGCTGCCCGCGACATGCATCTGGTCACCAAGAGCAACCTCATCCTCGGCATGGGCGAGGAGCGCGAGGAGATCAGCGAGGCGCTGCAGGACCTGCACGACGCCGGCTGCGACCTGGTGACCATCACGCAGTACCTCCGGCCGTCGCCGCGGCACCACCCGGTCACCCGCTGGGTGAAGCCCGAGGAGTTCGTCGAGCTCGCGCAGGAGGCCGAGGAGATCGGCTTCGCCGGAGTGATGAGCGGACCGCTGGTGCGCTCTTCCTACCGCGCCGGCCGGCTCTACGAGCAGGCCGTGGCACGTCGCGCCGCGGCCTCCTGACCTGGGCGTGACACGGTAGGGGCCGTGGACGACACCTCGCCCCGCCTCGTGCTCCCCCAGCTGCGGCTGGACGAGCTCCTGGAGGAGCTGCAGCTGCGGCTCGCAGATGTGCGCTCCACGCGTGACCGCGTGCAGTCGCTGCTGCAGGCCGTGCTCGCCGTCGGCAGCGACCTGGACCTGCAGACCGTCCTGCACCGGATCACCCAGGCGGCCTCGGACCTGGTCGACTCGACGTACGCCGCGCTCGGGGTGATCGGCGACGACGGCAAGCTCTCGCAGTTCGTGACGGTGGGGATCCCGGCCGAGCTGCACGCCAAGATCGGCGCGCTCCCCCGCGGCAAGGGCATCCTCGGTCTGCTCATCCGCGAGCCGCGCCCGCTGCGGCTGGACCGGCTCGGCGACGACCCCGCCGCGGCCGGCTTCCCGCCGCACCACCCGCCGATGACGACCTTCCTCGGCGTGCCGATCCGGGTACGCGACGAGGTCTTCGGCAACCTCTACCTGACC
>SCTD01000522.1 GCA_004299215.1 Frankiales bacterium
GGTCGGGGTGGGGCGGGGGTACGGGGGGTCTAGACGGTGGCGGGGGCGCTGCCGTGCCCGCCGGACACCTGCGGGCGGTCCGGCGGCTCGGCCGGGATGGCGTTGTCGAACCCGACGGTCGGCTCCGGCGGGGTGTCCTCGAGCATCGCGAGGTAGCGCTCGGCGTCGAGCGCGGCCGCGCAGCCGGTGCCGGCGGCGGTGACGGCCTGCCGGTAGGTGTGGTCGACGAGGTCGCCGGCGGCGAAGACGCCGGGCAGGTTGGTGGCGGTCGAGTGCAGCGCCTGCACCACGACGTAGCCCTCGTCGTCGAGCTCGACCTGGCCCTTGACCAGCTCGGAGCGCGGGTCGTGCCCGATCGCGACGAACAGGCCCGTGGCGGCGAGGGTCTTCTCCTCGCCGGTCGTGACGTTGCGGACCCGCACGCCCTCGAGCCGGTCGGTGCCGACGGCCTCGAGCACCTCGGTGTCCCACTCGAAGCGGATCTTGTCGTTGGCGAAGGCGCGCTGCTGCATGATCTTGCTGGCGCGCAGCGCGTCGCGCCGGTGCACCATCGTCACGCTCCGCGCGAAGCGGGTGAGGAAGGTCGCCTCCTCCACGGCGGAGTCGCCGCCGCCGACCACGACGATGTCCTGGTCGCGGAAGAAGAAGCCGTCGCAGGTGGCGCACCACGACACCCCGCGCCCGGAGAGCTCGGACTCGCCGGGGACCTCGAGGTTGCGGTAGGCCGAGCCCATGGCGAGCACGACGGTCGTGGCGTAGTAGGTGCCGGTCGCGGTCCGGACGACCTTCGGGTCGGCGACGAGGTCGACCTCGACGACGTCGTCGGTGACCAGCTCGGCGCCGAACCGCTCGGCCTGCCTGCGCAGGCCGTCCATCAGCTCGGGGCCCATGATCCCGTCGGGGAAGCCGGGGTAGTTCTCGACGTCGGTGGTGTTCATCAGCGCACCGCCGGCGGTCACCGAGCCCTCGAAGACCAGCGGCTCCAGCGCCGCCCGCGCGAGGTAGATCGCGGCGGTGTAGCCCGACGGGCCGGATCCCACCACGATCGCGTTGCGCACCTGCGAGTCGCTCACGTGCCACCCTCTCCTCGACGTCACTGTCACTGGGGGAACCCCGGGCGTGCGCCCGCTCTTCCCCGCGCATGGAAGGCTCCCACCTGTGAGCCTGTCCGCGCCCCCCGCCCCTGACGGCGCGCCGCTCGCCCCCGGCACGCGCTGCGGGGTGCACCCCGTCCGCCGGGCCGTCGACCGCTGTCCCGTGTGCGACCGGCCGCGCTGCGCTGCCGACGCCGCGGCGGCGCCCGGCGGCGGGTGCCCAGGCTGCCACGGCGTGCGTCCAGGGGACGAGCTGCCGGCGAAGCGGCCGGTCCCGCTGCCTGAGGCCGCCGTACGCGCCGCCCTCGCCGCCCAGGCCGTCGCGCTGCTCGGCGGCGTCGTCGCGGCGGAGTACGTCGACGCGCAGCTGTTCGCCTACCTGACGCCGTTCGTGGTGGGGGTGCTCACCGGAGCCGCGGCGCAGTCGGCGTCGGGGGGTGCGCGCACCGGCCCGGTCGCGGCACGGGTGCGCGTGGTGGCGGGGGTGTACGCCGTGCTCGGCGTGGCGCTCGGCTTCGCGCTCGAGCGCAGCAAGGACGTGCTCGACTCCTCCACCCTGCTGCCCTACCTCGCGGCGGTCGCCGGAGTCGTGCTCTGGACGCTGCCGCCCAAGCCCCGGCCGCCGGCTCCGGACGACTGAGCGGGAGGGCTGACCTACTCGGGCCGGTCGACGCGGACGTAGTGCAGCAGCCGCGGGTCGGCCTGCGCGCACTCCGGACCGACGACGAAGACCGCGACCTTCGCCGGGTCGGGGTCCGGGAGCAGCACGGCGAGCGCGGGAGCGCCGTCGTACGACGCGTAGTCGAGCGCCAGCGGCTCGACCGGTGCGCCGTCGTCCTGCAGTCCGGCCAGGCAGGCCGCCAGGCCGTCGGTCGTGCGGAGCCGGTCGAGCGGGTCGGGCGCCGACATCGCCGCCGCCTCGGGCGCCGCGGCGGTGTCCTCCGAACGGGACGTCGTCGCGCCCGCTGCCTCGCTGCTCGCCGTGTAGGCGGTGTGTCCCTGCGCGTCACCGGCGAGCACGGCGGGCAGTG
>SCTD01000523.1 GCA_004299215.1 Frankiales bacterium
CGACGATCCGGGAGATCCGCTCGACCATCTACGCCCTGCAGAACGAGCCCTCGGACGAGCGGCCGAGCCTGCGCAGCACCCTCTTCGACGTCATCGACGCAGGGACCGAGCAGCTCGGCTTCACCCCGGCCGTACGCCTGGCCGGTCTGGTCGACACCGCCGTCCCGCCGCAGCTCGGCGAGCACCTCCAGGCCGTGCTTCGCGAGGCGCTGTCCAACGTCGCCCGGCACGCGCAGGCGTCCCGGGTCGAGGTCGTCCTGGAGGTCGGCGACAGCGTGCAGCTGATCGTCCGGGACGACGGCATCGGGCTGCCCGGGCACCAGCTGCGGCACAGCGGGCTGGGCAACCTCGCCGAGCGGGCGGCACTCGTGGACGGCACCTTCACGGCGGGCGCCCGGCCCGGAGGCGGCACCGAGCTGGTGTGGACGGCCCCCCTCGGGCACGACTCCTAGACGGGCACGCCGTCCGCGGCAGCGCGGAGCGCGGCGATGTCGAGCTTCTTCATCGCGAGCATCGCCTCCGTGGCGCGCGCCGCACGATCGGGGTCGGGGTCGTCGAGGAGATCGACCAGCCCGTCGGGCACGACCTGCCAGGAGAGGCCGAAGCGGTCCTTGAGCCAGCCGCACTGCACCTCCTCACCGCCGTCGGTGAGGCGCTCCCAGTAGAGGTCGACCTCGGCCTGGTCCTTGCAGTCGATCTGGAACGACACCGCCTCGGTGAAGGAGAACTGCGGACCGCCGTTGATGCCGACGAACCGCTGGCCGTCGAGCTCCCACTCCACCGTCACGACCGTGCCCGGCTCGCCGGGCCCGGCCTCGGTGTAGCGCGTGGTGCGGAGGACACGGGAGTTCGGGAAGATCGAGGTGTAGAACGCGGCGGCCTGCTCGGCCTCGGTGTCGAACCACAGGTTGGGGACGATGCTCGGCATGGTGGTGCCTCCTTGTACGGGGTGGCCGTGCTGCCGGTGTGGACGACTGCGTCTGTCGTAACTCATCGGCAGCCCTCACATCGGGCCATGGTCGCGCTCCGCGAGACCGCCCAGACTTCTCGGCCACCGGGTCCCGGTGGCCGGAAGGAGGCATCATGGCCCACTACCTCATCGAGGTCGGCTACACCCCGCAGTCCTGGAGCTCGCAGATCGACCGGCCGGCCAGCCCCATCGACCGGATCTCTCCGTCGCTCGCCGCCTGCGGCGGCACCCTGCAGTCGCTCTACTACGCCTTCGGCGAGGTCGACGTCGTCGGCGTCATCGACTTCCCGACACCCGAGGACGCGGCCGCCTTCGCCCTGGCCATCGGGTCGTCCGGCGCGCTGCGGCTGTTCCGCACGACGCCGCTGATGTCGGTCGACCAGGGCCTCGAGTCCCTGCGCCGAGCCGGCGAGATCCGCCGTCACTACGCGCCGCCGCTCACGGTGTCCGTGGTGGACCAGCCCGCCCGGAGCTGAAGCGCGGGATCAGCCGGGTACGAGCACGTCCTCGACGTCGCGCCGGGGGGTCGCCGCATGCGCAGAGGCGTAGCCCAGCCGCAGCACCATCTGCGGTACCCCGGTCAACCCGAGCGACCGGGCGAGCGCCCTCCGCGGACCGGGTCGGTCCACGACCTGCCCCAGCGGCTGCGCCTGCACGCCCTCG
>SCTD01000052.1 GCA_004299215.1 Frankiales bacterium
TCACCGCCGGCAGCGGCATCACGCCGGTCATGGGGATGCTGCGCAACGGCGTCCCCGGCGACGTCGTCGTGGTGCACTCCGCGCCGACCAGGGACGACGTCATCTTCGGCGGCGAGCTGCGGGCCCTCGCGGCCGCCGGCCGGATCCGGCTGATCGAGCAGCACACCGACTCGGGCGGCATGCTGTCGGCCGAGGACGTCGCTGCGCTCGTGCCGGACCTGGCCGAGCGGCACACCTGGGCCTGCGGGCCGACGGGAATGCTCGACGTGCTGGAGGAGCACTTCACCGCCGCCGGGATCCTCGACACGCTGCACACCGAGCGGTTCCGCGCCTCGGTCCTCGTCACCGGCGAGGGCGGCACGGTCAGCTTCAGCGTCCAGGCCGTCACGGTCGACGCCGACGGCGCCACCCCGCTGCTGACCGCGGGCGAGGCGGCCGGGGTGCTGATGCCGTCCGGCTGCCGGATGGGCATCTGCTTCGGCTGCGTCGTGCCGCTGCGCTCCGGCGCGGTCCGGGACCTGCGCGACGGCACCCTCACCACCGCCGCCGAGGGCGACGGAGTCCGCATCCAGACCTGCATCAACGCCGCTGCCGGCGCCTGCGACATCGAGCTCTGAGGAGACCCATGACTGCCATCCAGAAGAAGGCGCACAACCCGATCGCCCACCTGTCCGCCGAGGACATCGAGCAGCTGGGCCGGGAGCTCGACGCGATCCGCGAGCAGGTGCTGGCCAGCCGCGGCGAGCGCGACGCGGCGTACATCCGCAAGGTCATCGACACCCAGCGCAAGCTCGAGCTCGGCAGCCGCGCGGTGCTGCTGTTCTCGCTCTTCCCGCCGGCGTGGATCGCGGGCACGGTGGGCCTGTCGATCGCCAAGATCCTCGAGAACATGGAGATCGGGCACAACGTCATGCACGGCCAGTGGGACTGGATGCGCGACCCGAAGATCCACTCGACCGTCTGGGAGTGGGACAACGCCACCCCGTCGGACATGTGGAAGCACAGCCACAACCAGATCCACCACACGTTCACCAACGTCCTGGGCCGTGACAACGACCTCGGCTACGGGATCATGCGCGTCGACGAGGACCAGAAGTGGTCGCCGTTCTACCTGGGCCAGCCGCTCTACAACTTCGTCAACATGCTGATCTTCGAGTACGGCATCGCCGCCTACGACCTCGAGATCGGCAAGGTCGTCAAGGGCCGCAAGGACAAGGCGCTGTTCCGCTCGCAGGTCAGCCGGGTGCTCGGCAAGATCAAGAAGCAGGCGGCGCGCGACTACCTGGTCCACCCGCTGCTGTCCGGGCCGTCCTTCCTCGCAACGCTCGGGGCCAACGTGACGGCCAACGTCGTGCGCAACGTCTGGACGCACTCGGTCATCATGTGCGGTCACTTCCCGGACGGCGTCGAGACCTTCGAGAAGACCTCGATCGAGGGGGAGACCCGCGGGGAGTGGTACCTGCGGCAGATGCTCGGGGCCGGCAACCTCACCGGCGGCGAGCTGACCCACCTGATGACCGGCAACCTGTCGTTCCAGATCGAGCACCACCTCTACCCGGACCTGCCGAGCAACCGCTACAAGGAGATCGCGCCCAAGGTCCAGGAGCTCTTCGAGCGGTACGGCCTGACCTACGCGACCGGCCCGATGCCCAAGCAGCTCGCGTCGGCCTGGGCCAAGGTCTTCCGGCTGGCCCTGCCGAACGACTTCCTCGGCAAGGCGGCGGGCGCCGTCGTCGAGCAGCTGCCGGTGCCGGGCAAGAAGTCCGACCGCGCCGCCGCCTAGCAGTCCTCGAAGATCATCCGCAGCATCCCCGTCGTAGGGCACGGCTTTCGCGGCTGAGGACGGCGATCCTGCGGATGATCAACGGGTCCTAGGCGCTGGCGCGGGCGGGGCGGGCGACCGGGCGCAGGTTGCGGCTGTCGTCGAAGGGGTGCACGGCCGAGCGCGCGTCCTGCGCGGCCTCGAGCCAGCCGCGGC
>SCTD01000724.1 GCA_004299215.1 Frankiales bacterium
GGCCGGAGAGCTCCTGCGCCTTCGGGGCCGCGTCACCCTCGCCCTGCAGGTCGTCGTAGCCCTCGATGTTGGCGAAGAAGTACGACGCGCCCTGGGCGTTGGTGGACAGCGAGCCGAAGTTCCACGCCTTGATGAACGAGTCCGACGTGACGGGGGTGCCGTCGTGGAACGTCCAGTCCTTGAGCGTGATGGTCCACGTCTTCGAGTCGTCGGACTCGATGGACTCCGCGACGCCGTCGACCTGCTCGGTCGTGTCGGGGTCGTACGTGATCAGACCGGTCCAGAGGGCGTCGATGACCTCGCCACCGCTGGTCTCGGACGTGTTGGTCGGGACGAGCGGGTTCTCCGGCTCGCCGATGTACAGCGAGAACGAACCGCCGCTGGCGCCCTCGTCGCCGCTGTCGCCGTCGTCACCGTCGTCGCCTCCGCACGCCGTCGCGGCGAGCGCGAGAGCGACGAGAGTCGCGCCGAGGCGCATTCTCTTCCTGTGGACCTGCACCGGCTGTTTCCTCCTTCTCCCGACGCGCGGGAGTGCGGACCTGTCCGGGCTCTCACCCGGCTGGAATGGCGGAGTGTAAGCACCTCCAGGGCGCTTCCCGGGAGTCCGCCGGGCCCCCTGGGACGAATCGTGACGGGGTTGTGACTGAGCGCGTCGCACCCTCCACTCGACCGTGATCAGGGCGTGATGCGAGGCCTCAGCCGGCCCCGAGCCTGCACAGCGCCGTGAACTCCTCGGCCACCAGGCTGGCGCCGCCCACGAGGGCGCCGTCGACGTCCGGCTGCTCCATCAGCGCCGCGATGTTGGCTGCCTTCACCGAGCCGCCGTAGAGGACCCGTGCGGTGTCCGCGAGCTCGCCGGGGTAGAGGTCGGCGAGCGCGCCGCGGACGGCCGCACACACCTCCTGGGCGTCCTCGGGCGTGGCCACCTCGCCGGTGCCGATCGCCCAGACCGGCTCGTAAGCCACGACGACCGAGCGCGCCTGCTCCACCGGCACGCCGGCCAGGGCCGCGGTGAGCTGGTCGACGCAGTGCCGCACGTGGCTCCCGGCCTGGCGGACCTCGAGCCCCTCGCCGATGCACAGGATCGGTGCGATGCCGTGCTCGATCGCCTTCCGGAGCTTGGTCCCGACGAGCTGGTCGGGACCAA
>SCTD01000524.1 GCA_004299215.1 Frankiales bacterium
GCCGCGTCGCGAGCCCTCACCCGCGCGCGTGCTCGATCAGCGCGTCGCTGACCACGTCCGGCGCCTCCTGGTGCGGGAAGTGGCCCACCCCGGGCAGGATCCGCAGGTCGTACGGCGCGTCCACCCACGCGTCGCTGCCGGACGCGGTCTCGGGCAGCAGGCAGCCGTCGAGGGCGCCGTGCAGCTGCAGTGTCGGCACGCCCACCCCCCGATCGAGCAGGCGCAGGAAGCGCAGCCCGCTCGGCCGGGTCAGCGACCGGACCGCCCAGCGGTACCACTCGAGCGAGCAGTGCGCGACACCCGGGATCTGCATCGCCTCCCGGCAGCGCGCCTCGGTCTCGGCGTCGGGGAAGCCGGGTCCTCCCCAGCGCCGCAGCAGCTGGCCGACGAAGGCGCCGTCGTCGCGCTGCAGCCGCGCCTCGGGCAGCTTCGGGAGCTGGAAGTAGCCGATGTACGACGAGGCGCGCAGCTGGCCGAGGTCGCGGCGCAGCGCGCCCCGCAGGGCGAGCGGGTGCGGCATGTCGACGACGACCAGCCGGCGGACGATCCCCGGGTGCAGCGTCGCGACGGTCCACGCGAGCACCCCGCCCCAGTCGTGGCCGACCAGCACGGCGTCCCGCGCCCCGAGCGCCCGGACCATGCCGGCGACGTCCGAGGAGAGCGTGTAGGCGTCGTAGCCGCGTGGCGGCTTGTCGGAGGCGCCGTAGCCGCGCAGGTCCGGCGCCACGACCCGGAAGCCGGCGTCGCCGAGCGCCACGAGCTGGTGCCGCCAGGACCACCAGAACTCCGGGAAGCCGTGCAGCAGCAGCACCAGCGGCCCGTCCGCGGGACCGCACTCGGCCAGGTGGAAGCGGGCGCCGTTCGCGGTCACCTCGCGATGCGTCCACGGCCCCTCGACGAGGACCACGGACTCCTCGACCGGCATGGCAGCAGGCTGCCACGCCGGACGATCAGGAGGTGCGGGTGGGGTGCTTGGCCCACTCCAGGTCGTCCTTGACCGTCTCGATCGTGCGCTCCGGCGGGCCGACCTTGCCGAAGCTCTTCTTCCCGGTCAGCCCGAGGACGGCTGCGGCCAGGAAGTAGAGGGCGCCCACGGCGAAGAACGCGCAGCCGAGCGGCACGCCCAGCCAGGAGATGGCGTACGCCGCCGAGATCGAGACGAACAGCAGCCCCATCACCGCGGCGAAGCCGGCGACCCCGAACAGGCCGGCGCCCTTGCCCGCGGCCGCGACGTCCTGCTTGATCTCGGCCTTGGCGAGCTCGACCTCCTGGCGGACGAGCAGCGAGAGGTCGCGAGTGGCGGTGGCGACGAGCTCGCCCAGGCTCTTGTCCTCGACGGGCTTGCCCGCGCTGATGGTCTGCGTGCTGTCCATGGAGGAGCCCGTACCCCGCTGCCGTCTCATGACACCGTTCTACGGCTCTGCGGCGTCCGCGTGGGCGTGCCGGCGGGCGCGGATCGCGAGGGCTCCGAGCACGGACGCGACGACGCTCGCCACGAGCACGGCGAGCGTCACCCGGTCGGCGCGCGCGGCGTCCTGCTCGTACGCCAGCTCCACCAGCAGCAGGCTGACCGTGAAGCCGGTTCCGGCGAGCACGGCGACCCCGGCGACGTCGGACCACGCCAGTCCCCGCGGCAGGCGGGCCAGGCGGAGCCGGACCGCCAGCCAGGACGCGCCGAGGACGCCGACCGTCTTGCCGAGGACCAGGCCGAGGACCACGCCAACGGCGGCGGGGTCACGCACTGCCTCCCGCAGCGTGTCGCCCGTGACCGCGACACCCGCGGCGGTGAAGGCGAAGACCGGGACGATCAGCCCGGCGGACCAGGGCTGCAGCCTGTGCTCGACCCGCTCGGCCGGGCCGTGCTCCTCGCCGGGATCGGGCCGCACCCGGGTCAGCAGCCCCAGCGCGACGCCCGCCACGGTGGCGTGCACGCCGCTGGCGTGCAGCAGCAGCCAGACCGCCACTGCGAGCGGCACGTAGAGCAGCGGGCTGGTGATGCGGCGGTGCTGGGCCAGAGCGAAGACACCGCACAGCGCAGCGGCGCCGGCGAGCTGGAGCAGCGCCAGGTCCTCGGTGAACAGCAGCGCGATCAGCAGGATCGCGCCGAGGTCGTCCACGACGGCCAGCGACAGCAGGAAGACCCGCAGGCCGGAGGGGGCGTGCGACCCGACCAGGGCCAGCACGGCCAGGGCGAAGGCGATGTCGGTCGCCGTCGGCACGGGCCAGCCTCGGGCGGCAGCCGGGTCACCGGAGGTCACGGCCAGGAAGAGCAGCGCCGGGACGACCATCCCGCCGACCGCTGCGACGACCGGGAGCAGCGCCGAACGCAGGTTGGACAGCTCGCCGACGGCGAACTCCCGCTTCACCTCCAGACCCACGACGTAGAAGAAGACGGCGAGCAGCCCGTCGGCAGCCCACGTGGCGACGTCGAGCCGGGCGTGCAGCGACTCCGGCCCGAACGTCAGCCCGCGCAGCGCGTCGTAGCCCTCGCGCAGCGGCGTGTTGGCGGCGATCAGCGCGAGCACGGCCGCGGCCAGCATGATCAGCCCGCCCACCTGCTCGACGCGCAGGAAATCGATGTAGCGGCGGCCGGTCTCGGCGGGGGGCGTCGGCACGGGGGTCTCCCTGGGAGCAGGCGGAAGGGACTGCCGACCAGGCTTCCCGGCGCACCGGGAACGACCCTACGCGCTCAGTCGCCGAGCCGGATCCGCGGGTCCAGCGCGGCGACGACCATGTCCGCGAGCGCGTTCGCCACGATGACGGTCACGGCGACGAAGGTGACGACGCCGACGACGATCGACCGGTCGCGGGCGGCGATGGCCCCGAAGAGCAGGCCGCCGACGCCCGGCACCCGGAAGACGCCCTCGACGATGATGAGCCCGGTCAGCAGCTGGCCGACGTTGGCGGCGAGGAACGTGGCCACGGGGATGAGCGACGGCCGCATCGCGTGCACGGCGGCGATCCGCCAGTCGGGGATGCCGCGGGCCCGGGCCGCGTGCGTGTACGGAGCCTTGAGCGCCAGGTCCATCTCGCCCTTGAGCAGCAGGGTGATGTAGCCGGTCGAGAGCGCGGCCAGCGACAGGATCGGCAGGACGTACGACTCCGGCCAGCCGTTGCCGATCCCGGAGGCGGGCAGCCAGCCCAGCTCGATGCCGAAGACGGTGCGCGAGACGTACGCCGCGACGAGCACCGGGGTGCTCACCAGCAGCAGCGCCGTCAGGTCGACGAAGCGGCCGAGGTGCGTGCCCGCCCTGGCCGCCGACAGCGCCCCCGCCACCACCCCGACGACGAACTGCACGACCACCGCGCCGGCCAGGATGATGGCGCTCGTCGGCAGCGTCGCGCGGATCAGCGCGTTGACCGGGGCCCCCGGCTCGGGTCGGCCGAACGGGTCGCGCGGGAAGCTCTCGCCGAGGTCGAGCAGCAGCAGGTCCCGCAGGTAGAGCAGGTACTGCAGCAGCAGCGGCTCGTCGAGGTGCAGCTGCTCCTGGACGCGGGCGTACGCCTCCGGGGTCGGCTGCCGGAAGCCGAACAGCGCGCGGACCGGGTCACCGGGCAGGACCGACACGGCCACCCAGATCAGGGTCAACGCCACGAGCAGCGTGACGACCGCCTGCGCGGCGCGTCCTGCGATGTACCGGCCCACGAGACCTCCTCCCTGGTAGACCTTCTCACCGTGACCGATCCGACCGCGGCACCCGCGCCCGTAGCGGGCCCGCCGCGCCGGCGCCGGCGGGTGCGCTGGGACGTCTGGCTGCCGGCGGCGGTCCTGCTGACCTTCGTGGTGATGGCGCTGCGTCCGCAGGTCTTCACCTCGCAGGACCCGCGCAGCTGCGAGCTCTCCCGCAGCCTGGAGGCACCGAGCGGAGCGCACCCGTTCGGCTTCAGCGTCTTCGGCTGCGACTACCTGGCCGAGAGCACGTACGCCGCCCGCAACTCGCTGACGATCGCGCTGGTGACCGTGGTGGGCACGACGCTCATCGCGCTGCTGCTGGGCTCGATCGCGGGCTACTACGGCGGCTGGCGCGACGTCGTCATCTCCCGCGTCACCGACGTCTGGACCGCTGTGCCGCTCCTGCTCGGCGGCATCGTCGTGCTGAGCGCGCTGCAGGTGCGCGGGGTGTGGTCGGTGTCGGTGGTGCTGCTGCTGTTCGGCTGGCCGGCGATGGTCCGCCTGCAGCGCGCCAGCGTGCAGGAGGCGGCCGCGCAGGAGTACGTCGTGGCCGCCAAGGCGCTGGGTGCCTCCCCGCGCCGGGTGCTCGTCCGGCACGTCCTGCCGAACGCGCTGCGACCGCTGCTCGCCTACGCCACGGCGTACGGCGGCCTCGTCATCGGCGTCGAGGCGACCCTGACCTTCGTCGGGGTGGGCCTGCAGCAGCCGACGCTCTCCTGGGGGCTGCTGCTGCTCTCCGCGCAGAACCGGCTCTCGCAGGCGCCGCACCTGATCATCCCGGCGGTGTTCCTGGTGCTGCTCGTCAGCAGCCTCGTGCTGCTCGGTCAGGGGCTGCGGAGGGCGTCCGACCCGCTGCAGGTCTGACCCGTCCGCTGTCCCTCAGGTCTTCTCGCCGGCGAGCCGGCCCATGGTGGCGTCGATCTGCGTGACCACGGCGGGGTCGGCGAGCGTCGTGACGTCGCCCAGCTCGCGCCGCTCGGCGATGTCGACGAGCAGCCGGCGCATGATCTTGCCGCTGCGCGTCTTGGGCAGCTCGGGGGACAGCACGATCTGCCGCGGCTTGGCGATGGCGCCGATCTCGTGCGCGACGTGGTTGCGCAGCTCGGTGAGGAACGCCTCGTCGCTGTCCTCCACCCCGCCCTTCACCGTCACGAAGGCGACGATCGCCTGGCCGGTCGTGGCATCGGCGGCACCGACGACGGCGGCCTCGGCGACCTTCGGGTGCGACACCAGCGCCGACTCGACCTCGGTGGTGGAGATGCGGTGGCCGCTGATGTTCATGACGTCGTCGACGCGCCCGAGCAGCCACAGCACGTGGTCGTCGTCCCACTTCGCGCCGTCGCCCGCGAAGTACTGCCCCTCGAAGCGGGACCAGTACGTGTCGCGGTAGCGCTGCTCGTCGCCCCAGATCCCGCGCAGCATCGACGGCCACGGCTCGGACAGGGTGAGGAAGCCGCCGCCGGTCCTCCCGACCGACCGCCCCTCGCCGTCCACCACGTCGACCGCGATCCCCGGCAGCGGACCCATGGCCGACCCGGGCTTGGTCGACGTGACGCCGGGCAGCGGGCTGATCATCATCGCGCCGGTCTCGGTCTGCCACCAGGTGTCGACGATCGGGCAGCGGTCGCCGCCGATGACCCGGCGGTACCACATCCAGGCCTCCGGGTTGATCGGCTCGCCGACCGAGCCGAGGATGCGCAGCGACGACAGGTCGTGGCTGCCGGGCAGGTCGTCGCCCCACTTCATGAAGGTGCGGATCGCCGTCGGCGCGGTGTAGAGGATCGTCACGCCGTACTCCTCGACGATCGACCACCAGCGGTCGCGGCCGCCCGCGTCGGGAGTGCCCTCGTACATCACCTGCGTCGCGCCGTTGGCGAGCGGGCCGTACGTCAGGTAGCTGTGCCCGGTCACCCAGCCGACGTCGGCGGTGCACCAGTAGACGTCGGTCTCGGGCTTGAGGTCGAAGACCGCCCAGTGCGTCCAGGCCGCCTGCGTGAGGTAGCCGCCGCTGGTGTGCAGGATCCCCTTGGGCTTGCCCGTGGTGCCGGAGGTGTAGAGCAGGAAGAGCGGCTGCTCGGCGTCGAACGCCTGCGCCTGGTGGGTGTCCGGCGCGCCGCCGACGACGTCGGACCACCACAGGTCGCGGCCCTCGGCCCAGTCGACGTCCTGCTCCGTGCGCTTGACGACGATCACGTTCGTCACCGACGGGCACCGCTCGAGCGCCTCGTCGACCGCGGGCTTCAGCGCGGAGGGCGCGCCGCGCCGGTAGCCGCCGTCGGCGGTGATCACGACCTTGGCCTCGGCGTCGGTGATCCGGTCGACCAGCGCCTGCGCGGAGAAGCCGCCGAAGACGACGGAGTGCGCGGCGCCGACGCGCGCGCAGGCGAGCATCGAGATCACCGCCTCCGGGATCATCGGCAGGTAGATGCAGACCCGGTCGCCGGCAGTGACGCCGAGCGACTCGAGGGCGTTCGCGGCCTTGCTGACCTCGCGCTCGAGATCGGAGTACGTCAGGTCGCGCCGGTCGCCGGGCTCGCCCACCCAGTGGATCGCCACCCGGTCGCCGTTCCCGGCCTGGACGTGCCGGTCGACGCAGTTGACCGCGACGTTGAGCTGCCCGCCGACGAACCACTTCGCGAACGGCGGCTGCCACTCGAGCACCTCGTCCCACGGCCGGTCCCACTGCAGCCGCTGGGCCTGCTCGGCCCAGAAGCCGAGCCGGTCCGCGGCCGCCTTCTCGTACGCCGCGGCCGTGACGTTGGCCGCCGCCGCCAGCTCCGCGGGCGGCTCGAAGCGCCGGCTCTCGCTGGACAGGG
>SCTD01000698.1 GCA_004299215.1 Frankiales bacterium
GCCCCTCCTGGTCGTCGGATGATGAGTGTGAAGTCGAGCTCGGGCTCTGCCTCCACCGGAGCGGACGCGAGCTTCGGGTCACGGCGGTCGATGCGGTTCTGGGCCAGCAGGAACAGCACGACGATGGCGAGCAGGGCGAGCGGCAGGGTGGGTCGGGTGATGGTGCCGGTCACTGCTTCGCGGATCACCGGGGCCAGCTTCTCGAACGGGAACGGGTCGGCGACCAGCGGGTCGCGACCTCTGGTCGGGGCGTTGCGCGGTGCGCTGCCTCCTGCTGCCTCCTCTCCCTCGTCGCTCGGCGGGATCACGGTGCTCGGGGTCCTGCCGGGGCTGACCCCGGGGACGTCGTCGTCCCTGGGAATGGTCGGCACGCCGGGGCCCGGAGTGGAGCCTTGCGGGGGGATCGCCACGACGCCGGTCCCGCCGCGGCCCGGACCGCTGGGTGCCGACGGCGCCGGACCGCCGGTCGGCGGCGGGACGACGCGGCCCGGCAGCCCCACCGTGCGCAGTGCGTAGGACCCGGAGCCGGGCTGGCTGACGTTGCCCGCGGCGTCGGTGAAGCGGACGGTCAGCGTGTAGGTCCCGTCCGGCTGGCCGGTGAGGTCGAGGTCGTAGCGGCCGCCGTTGCACGGACGCTCGTCCACGCGGTTCAGCCCGCGGGTCACGGTGCAGGTCGCCGTGACGCCGGGCGGCATCGCGAACGTCCAGCTGACCGTGCGGTCCGAGCCCGACGACGGCGGCCCGACCGGCACCGGGCGGTCGGGAGGCGTGGTGTCGTAGACGTAGCTGCTGCCGGTCGGCGCGCTGCGGTTGCCGGCGGCGTCGACGAGCCGGATCTCCAGCCGGTAGGTGCCCTGGGAGGTGAGGCGCACCTGGTAGGGCGACGCGCACTCCGCCCATCCCTGCACCTCGACGCCGTTGCGCAGCAGGCGGCACTCGACCCAGTCGTCACCCGTCGTCTCCCAGGACCAGGCCGGTCGCGGGTCGTTGCCGGCGGCCGGGGCGGGGTCGGAGAACGTCGGTGGGGCAGGCGCTCTCGTGTCGAGCACGTACGTCGCGCGGGACGCGCTGCCCCGGTTGCCGACGGTGTCGACGACCCGGACCTCGAGGACGTAC
>SCTD01000053.1 GCA_004299215.1 Frankiales bacterium
TCCTGCCGCCGCAGGGCGTCGCCAACTCCGGCTTCTCCGACCCCGAGTTCGCGTTCGACGCGGCGGGCAACCAGTACTTCTCCGAGATCAACCTGGCCAACATCGCGGTCAGCAAGAGCACGGACAAGGGCTCGACCTGGACGCTGCAGAACGTCGCCGGCGCGGTCATGACCGACCGGCAGTGGATGGAGGCCGACCGCGAGGACGAGCTCTACTTCGTCGCGAACGCCTTCGGCGGCGGCAGCGGCACACCGCCCGGCAACAACCTCGGTCACTACATCTCCAAGAGCACCGACGGCGGCAAGACCTTCACGACCGGCGTCGCGAACCCGGGTGGCCTCGGCGACCTGCGGGTCGACAAGCGCACCGGCACGGTCTACGAGGCCAACTACTCCGGCGGCGTCCTCGGCGTGAAGGCCTTCCGCAACGCCCGGGACGGCGACCTGACCGGCGAGGTCGGCGTCGTCGCGGAGGGCGTCCAGCTGGTGAGCTCCTTCGCCGCGATCGACCTCGACCCGAAGGGCAACGTCTACATCACCTGGGACGAGCTTCGCGAGGGCGACCGCGAGCCGGGGATCTGGTTCGCGAGCTCGAAGGACGGCGCCCGCACGTTCAGCGAGCCGGTGCGGGTGGACGACGGCAAGGGCACGGCGATCTGGCCGTGGATCGCCGTGGGCGACGAGGGCCGGGCGGCCATCGCCTGGCTGCAGGCGGACACCCAGCTCCCCGACAACGACGCCGAGACGCCGGGCGACCACGGCTGGCACATCGCGGTCGGTGCGACGACCACGGGCCTCGGCTGCGCGGGCGGCCGCGCGCCGTCCTTCACGCAGGACCTGGCGACCGCCGAGCCGGTCCACCGCGGCACGATCTGCCAGAGCGGCACCACCTGTCAGGGGACGCTGACCGACCGCCGGCTGGGTGACTACATCTCGCTCGACATCGACGGCAAGGGCTTCGCCTACGTCGGCTACTCCGACACCCGCATCCCCGCGGCCGTGTCCCTGCCCGGCTTCGTCCGGCAGTCCGGCGGCCCGTCGATGCTGGCGCCGAAGTCCGCGCCCGGCCGCACCCCCACCGCGACGACCGGGCGGCCCGCCGCGGCGGTCGCTCCCGGCTCCACCCCGCAGCCGGCGGGTGGGCAGCTGCCCGCCACCGGCGCGACCGCGCTGCTCCCCTGGTCCGGCGCGCTGGTGCTGCTCGGCCTGGGCCTGGCCGTGCGGCGCCGCCGGGCGGCGTAGGGGTTCGGCCGGCCCGGCCAGGGGGACGTACCGGGAGTGACCGCTCCCAACCAGGACCCAGATCCCGCGACCACCCCTGCCTCGGCCGGGCCCGGGGACACCCCGGACTCGGGGTCGATGTCCGGCACGTCCCCCGACGCCCACCGGGCTCCCAACATGGGACCGGTCAGCGGCAACCGCACCCCGATGCTCATCACCCTGGCCGTGCTGGCCTTCTTCGTGATCGCCGTCGCGGTCATCAGCGGGGCCAGCTTCCTCCCCGGCGACTGATCTACCGGGAGAGCCGGCGCCCCCACCACACCCACCAGGCGAGGGTCTGCACCACCAGTGCGAACCCGAACAGCAGGTCCTCCAGCGGGGCGAAGACGACCCGCCCGTCGCCGAGCAGCGGGGGCGTCTGGCCCGCCGACGAGCTGCTCCCGGTGATGACGTCGCCCTCGTAGAAGACGATCCCGCGTCCCGTGAGGACGCCGTTGGTGACCAGCTGGAAGAAGACGACGATGGCGTACGACACCCAGAACGCCTTGCGCAGAAGCAGTCTCGTGCGCAGCACGACGAGGTCGAGCAGCACCGTCGCCGCGACACCCAGCAGCGCAGCCGTCGTGTAGGTCACGGCTCGTCCCCGACCGTCCAGCCCTTCACCGCGCGCACCGCCTCGAGCGTGAGCACCGCGCAGATCGGGATGACGAGGAAGAAGAGCAGCTCCTCGAGCGGCAGGCTCCCGAGCGCGATCCCGGTGGTCTGCGCGGGGTCGTAGTCCCAGTGCCCGGCGCGGATCGCCAGCAGGTCCCAGCCGACGAAGACGACCACCACGGGGAGCAGCGTCAGCGCGAGCCGGCGGAAGCGGGCGTAGACGCGGGTGCCGAGGAAGAGCTCCAGCGGCGCGGTCCCGACCAGGCAGGCGAGCAGGACGAGCAGGTACGAGTACTGCTTCACGCCTCGACCAGTCGCGCCTTGAGGCGGGCGGCTGCGGCGTGCGGGTCCGCGGCCTCGGTCAGCGCGCGCACCACCACGACGCGGCGCGCGCCGGCGTCGAGCACCTGGTCGAGGTTCGCCTCATCGATCCCGCCGATCGCGAACCACGGCCGGTCGGTGCCGAGACCGGCGGCGAACCGGGTGAGCGGCAGGCCCGGAGCCGGCCGCCCGGGCTTGGTCGGCGTGGGCCAGGTGGGACCGACGCAGAAGTAGTCGACGCCGGTCTGCAGCGACGCGTCGGTGACCTGCTGCTCGTCGTGGCAGGAGCGACCGACGAGGACGTCCGCGCCGAGGATCCGGCGGGCGGCGGCGACGGGCAGGTCGTCCTGGCCCAGGTGCAGCACGTCGGGCCCGGCGACCGACGCGACGTCGGCCCGGTCGTTCACCGACCACAGCGCCCCGTGCCGGCGGGCAGCCTCGGCGACGACCTCGCAGAGCGCGATCTCCTCCCGCGCCTCCAGTCCCTTCTCGCGCAGCTGCACGACGTCCACGCCACCGGACAGCACGGCGTCGAGGAACTCCGGCAGGTCGGGTCGGGAGGGCGTGCAGAGGTAGAGCCGGGCGTCCGCGAGCCGGGCCCGCCGGGAGCTGCCGACGGCCGGGTCAGCCACCGGCCACCGCCCGCACCAGCTCGAGCCGGTCGCCGTCGGCGAGCTGCACGCCGGCCAGCTCGGAGCGCAGCAGCGCCGTGCCGTTGTGCTCCACGACGACCGATCCGACGCGCAGGCCGAGTGACTCGACGAGCTCCGGGAGCGACGTGCCCGCCGGCACGTCGCGGGCCTGCCCGTTGACCGTCAGCTGCACTAGAAGCCCAGGGCCTGGGCGCGCCGCTTGATCTCGGTCGCCCGGTTCTCGTGCAGCGCCGTCAGCGGCGTCCCCGGGATGGTGTCGTCCGGCGTCGTGAGCCACCGCAGCGCCTCCTCGGAGGAGTAGCCGGCGTCGCGCAGCAGGGTCAGCACCGGGATCAGGTGCTTGACGATGACCGCGCCGTCGAGCTGCTCGGCGGGGATGCGCACCCCCTCGTCCGTCTGCACGCTCAGCAGGTGACCGGCCTTGACCAGGTCGCGCACACCGGTCGGGCCGATGCCCATCCGCTCGGCCACCTCGGTCATCGTCAGCATCTCCACGCCGGTCAGGATAGGGAGACCGGGCGGCTGCCCTCCGCGGCGCTGACCCGGGCGGCGTCGAGCACCGCCGCGGTCCGCTGTGACTCCGCCAGGGGCAGCACCCAGCCGGGGCCGCCGCGCAGCACCGACGACACCTCCTCGACCATCAGCCGGTAGGCGTCGGTCGGCGGCACCGGCACGCGCTCGGTCCCCCGGCCGTCGGACACCCACAGCTCGGTGGCGTCGTCCTTCCAGGAGGTGTACGGGGCGTCACGCAGCTCGATCTCCCCGTCATCACCGGTGATCACCAGCCACTGCCCGTCGCCGCCGGTCATGCCGGCGTGCACCTCCGCCTCGGTGCCGTCGGACCAGCGGAGCACCGCGCGGGTGTCGTGGTCGACCCCGGTCGGGCCGAGCTCGGAGCGGGCGACGACGTCCTCCGGCAGGCCGCGCTGCGCGGCCCACAGGCACGCCGACACGGCGTAGCAGCCGACGTCGTAGAGCGCCCCTCCCCCGCGCGCGACCTCGAGCCGGTAGTTGCCGTCGAGCCGGCCGTCGAAGCGGAAGCCCGCGGCGACGTGGCGCACCGTCCCGATGTCGGCCAGCCGCTGCTGGGCGAGCCGTACGCGTGGGTGCCAGCGGTACCAGCTCGCCTCGACGACGAGCAGATCGCCTGCAGCGTCGGCCATCTCGTCGACCTCGGAAGCGGTCAGCCCGAGCGGCTTCTCGCACAGCACCGCCTTGCCTGCCCGCAGCGCGGCGAGCGTCCACGGCAGGTGCTGGTCGTTGGTGAGGCTGATGTAGACCGCCTCCACCTCCGGGTCGGCCAGCACTGCGTCGTAGTCGCCGTACGCCCGCAGCGGGCCGAGCGCTCGTGCGCGCTCGACGTCGCGCGCGGCGGCGCCGTGCAGCACCGCTCCGGACGCGGCGTGCACCGCCGGAGCCAGCGCCAGCCCGGCGATCATGCCGGCGCCGAGGAACCCCCAGCGGACGGGCTCGGAGCTCACGCGGGCGGCGCCACCGGCCGGCCGGCGTCGGCAGCCGACAGCGTCGCGGCCTGCATCACCGCGATGTTGCGCCGGCTGCCCGCCGGGGTCACCGACATCGGCAGGCCGGACAGGATCGCGTCGGCCAGCTCGCGGTGGAAGGGCTGCGGGGGCGGCGCAGCGGCGGCGAGCGCTGTGGCCGACCCGTCGACGTCGAGGAGCGTCAGAGCGGCCGGGGCGTCCGAGACGGCGAAGCGGTCCTCGCTCACCAGCCCGATCGGCGAGCGGCTGACGATCCGCTCCTGCTGCCAGTCGCCGACGAGCGCGCCCTGCGTGCCGAGCAGGTAGAACTTCGGCTTGCGCGCGGCGGCCAGGTCGGAGTGGGTGAACTCCGCCTCCACACCGTCGGTGAAGTGCAGCAGCACCCGGGTGTGGTCGGCGTTGGTGACGTCGTGCCAGACCCGCTTGTGCGCCGTCGCCGAGACCCACTCCACCGGCTGCGGCAGCAGGTCGAGGATCCAGTCGAGGTAGTGGCTTCCCCAGTCGTAGATGGCGCCGCCGCTGACGTCGGCGTCCGAGTGCCAGAAGTTGCACGGATGGTCGTAGCCGCCGACGAAGGTCTCGACGTGGAAGACCTCGCCGAGCCGGCCGCCGCGCACCGCGCGCTTGACCGCGAGGTAGTCGGCGTCCCAGCGGCGGTTCTGGTAGACGGCGAGCGTCAGCCCGGCGTCGGCGGCCGCGGCGATCTGCCGGTCGGCCTCCTCGACCGTGATGCAGAACGGCTTCTCGACGACGACCGACTTGCCGGCCTGGAGCGCGCGGAGCACCCAGTCGGCGTGGGTGTTCGGCGGCGTCGACACGATGACGAGGTCGACCCCGTCGTCGGTGAGCAGGTCGTCGCCGTCGGCGTGCCCCCGCACGTCGGGTGCGAAGGCCCGCGCGGCGTCGACGCGCAGCGGGTCGGTGTCGCAGACGGCAGCGAGCTGGAGCCCCTCCGTGAGCCCGATCGCGAGGGCGTGCTCGTGGCCGATCGCGCCGTAGCCGAGCATCCCGGCGCGGACCGGCGGGCCGTCGGTCCGGCCGAGCACCCGGCGCAGGAGACGTACGACGAGGCGGCCGAACGCCGGGTCGTCGTAGGTCGCCGTCGTGGAGCCCAGGGTCAGCGTCGCCATCCGGGTCAGGGGGCGCCAGGTCGCGACGGCGTGGTCGGTGAAGGCGCTGTTCGCGGTCAGCAGGACCTCGACGTCGTCGGCGACCTTCTCGACCAGCGGCCAGCGATCGGTGAGCAGCAGCTCGTCACCACCGAGTCGCGCCGTGACCTCGCCGGCGTCGCGGCCGGGGCGCACCCGCACGGCGTGCACCGGGAGCAGCCGGCCGAGCACCACGCCCGCCTCGTCGGCGAGCGGCTGCCCCAGCAGCGGGCCGACCAGCAGCACCGGGGTGCCGCCGGCGGCGGTCCGGCGCAGCTCGTCCTGCAGGGCAGCAGGGACCCCGTCCGGGGCGAGCACCAGCGCGGCCTCACCCGCGCCCTCGGTCACGGCGAAGCCGCTGCGCCCGAGCAGCGACCGCAGCGCGGCATCGCCCCCTGCCGGCAGGCCTGGGGTGTGCACGGTCAGGCGGGTCGTCGACATCACTCTTGGGAGAGTAGGACGCGCGGTCGGATACGGCCGCTCGAGATCGCCCGCGGCCGGCACCGGCCGCGCGTCGTGCGGGAGCATGCCCTCATGTGGCGCAACTGGGCGGGCAACCAGGCCATGACCCCGGCGTCGGTGGAGCACCCGGCGTCGGTCGACGAGGTGGTGCAGGTCGTCAAGGACGCCGGTGCGGCCGGGCGCCGCGTCAAGGCCATCGGCAGCGGTCACTCCTTCACGGCGATCGGCCTCACCGACGGGGTGCTCGTGCACCTCGACCGGCTGGACCGGCTCGTCGACGCCGACCCCGTCACGGGTCGCGTCACGGTGCAGGGCGGGCTGCCGCTGCACCGGCTCAACGCGCTGCTGGCCGAGCGCGGCATGGGCCTGACCAACATGGGCGACATCGACGTGCAGACCGTCACCGGAGCGCTGTCGACCGGCACCCACGGCACCGGCCGCGACAGCGGCGCGCTGGCCACGCAGGTCGTCGCGCTGGAGCTCGTGCTGGCCGACGGCACCGTGCTGGCCTGCTCGGCGGACGATAACCCCGACGTGTTCGCCGTCGCCAGGGTGTCGCTCGGCGCGCTCGGCATCGTCACGACGGTGACCATGCAGGCCGAGCCGGCGTTCCTGCTCACCGCCGACGAGCGGCCGATGCCGTTCGACGAGGTGGTCGCGGACCTCGAGCGGCACGTCGCCGAGAACGAGCACTTCGAGCTCTACTGGTTCCCGCACACCGACCTCGCACTGACCAAGCGGAACAACCGCACCGCCGGCCCGGCTCGTCCGCTGCCGAGAGCGCGGAAGCTGCTCGACGACGAGCTGCTGAGCAACGGCGTCTTCGCCGCGACGTGCGCGCTCGGCAAGGCGGTGCCCGCCCTGGTGCCGGGGATCAACCGGGTGGCGGCCCGCGCCCTGACCGCCCGGACGTACACCGACCTCGCACCGCGCGTGTTCACCTCGCCGCGGCGGGTGCGGTTCGAGGAGATGGAGTACGCCATCCCGCGCCCGGCGCTGCCCGGCGTGCTGCGCGAGCTGCGCACCCTGCCGGAGCGGCACGGCCAGCGGATCAGCTTCCCCGTGGAGGTGCGGGTCGCGCCGGCCGACGACATCGCGCTGTCGACCGCGTCCGGGCGCGACACGGCCTACGTCGCGGTGCACGTCTACCGCGGCACCGAGCGAGCGGCGTACTTCGACGCCGTCGAGGCGCTGCTGGGAGGCGTCGGCGGGCGTCCGCACTGGGGCAAGCTGCACTCGCTGGGCGCGGCCGAGCTGCGCGGCCGCTACCCCCGCTTCGACGAGTTCGTGGGCGTACGGGACCGGCTCGACCCGGAGCGCCGCTTCACCAACGCCTACCTCGACCGGGTGCTGGGTCCCTGACCCTCCCTGCGTCATGCTCCCCCCGCGGGTGGGTGCTCCGCAGCGCAGGACGCAAGGGCCTGTGGCTCACCAGCCGCGGAGGTCGACCGGCCACGTCTCCAGGACCTCGTCGTCGTCGACCAGGTGCATCCGCTCGTGCAGGGCGACCGTCGGGTCGACGTGCGCCGGCAGCGCGCGCAGCAGGTCGCCCACCTGCACGTCGAGCTCGCTGAAGGTCGTGTGCTCGTCGGAGCAGAACCACACGAGAGCGCCTGGGATGGTGGGGTTCCCGTGGTCCATGCCGAGCGACTTCAGGCCGAGGTTCGCCACCGCCCAGCCCTGGGGACTGGTCGACACGACCTGGGTCAGCACCGTGAGCGCCTGCGCGAAGGGCAGCCCGGCCGAGGCGTAGGTCGTGTCCATCAGGCAGTAGCTGCCGGCCTGGATCTCGGTGGCCCAGGTGTTCTCGCGGTAGGTGCCGGTGCCGCCGGCGGACACCAGGTCACCGCCGACGTCGGCTGCCGCCGCGAGCAGCCGCTCCATGCACTCCTGCGTCTGGCGCAGCTTCTCGGCCGGGTCCTCGACCAGCATCACGTGGCCCTCGTAGCCCATCACGCCGCGGACCTCGAGCCCCTTGGACCGCGCCAGGTCGGCGAGCCGGCCGGCGTCGGCCGGCGCGCAGCCGCAGCGCGGCAGCCCGACGTCGACGTCGATGACGACCTCGCGCACTCCTCCTGCCGCGGCCGCCTCGACGGTGACGTCGCTGTCGACGGCGACGGTCACCCGGGCACCGGTCGCGGCGACCGCCCCGAGCCGGCGGGCGTCGAGCACCTCGTTGGCCAGCAGCAGGTCCTCGCCGAGACCTGCCGCGGCCATGCCCTCGACCTCGCGGATCGTCGCGCAGGTGAAGCCGGTGTGGCCGCGGTCGGCCATCAACCGGGCGAGGGCGGTCGTCTTGAACGCCTTGACGTGCGGTCGCAGCCGGCGGCCGGGCAGCGCGGCGGCCATGGTGTCGAGGTTGGACTCCAGCAGGCGCCGCTCCACGACCAGCGCGGGGGTCTGCAGGTCGGACAGCCTCACGGCGCCTCGACGAGCGGGAAGGCGTCCTTCCAGACCGGCTCGTACCCCGCGGCCTCCAGCATCGCCGCGACCTCGGCGGGGGTCCGCTCGTCCGAGATCGCGAACTGCTCCTGCGCCTCGCCGGGGGTGAGGTAGCCGCCGGGCTCGGTCGAGGAGCCCGCGCTCATGGTGGTGACGGCGATCCGCACCAGCCCGTCACGCAGCGCGGCCGGCTCGCGGGTGGACAGCACGATGCCGGCCTCGGGTGCGGCCAGGCGCAGCGCGCAGAGCGCCTGGACGTACTCCGCGTCGGAGACGGGCACGAGCGGCTGGAAACCGCTGGCACTGGGCTTGATCCGGGGCAGGGAGACGGTGACCTCGGTGCGCCAGTAGGCGTTCTGCAGCCACACGGCGTGCCGGGCGACGGCGAGCACGTCGGCCCGCCAGTCGGCGGACAGGCCGAGCAGCGCGCCGATGCCGAGCCGCCGTACGCCGGCCTCCGCTGCGCGCTCGGTCGACGACAGCCGCCGGTCGTAGTCGCGCTTCCAGCCGGCCAGGTGCGTCTCGGCGTAGCGCGCGCGGTCGTAGGTCTCCTGGTAGTGCACGACGCCCTCGAGCCCGGCGGCGACGAGCCGGGAGTACGTGTCGTCGCTCCAGGTCTGGGTCTCGACGCTGATGCTCGGCACGAACGGGCGGAGCGCCTCGACGCAGGCCACCAGGTAGTCGGCGGACACCTCGACGCGGTGCTCTCCGGACACGAGCAGCAGGTGACGGAAGCCGCGGTC
>SCTD01000525.1 GCA_004299215.1 Frankiales bacterium
GGAGGCGACCGCCATCGGCCGGACCCGCCACGGCCGGCGGGCCGCGGCGAGCACTGCCTGCGGGGCCAGCAGGCCGCCGCGCGGGTCAGGCTCGGGGACGTCGGGCATGCGCAGGCCGCGCGGGCGGCTGCCGATCACGCGCTGCCCCTCCGCCGACATCGGCTCACCGGTCACCGCGGCGATCAGGTCGTCCGCGGCCAGGCCCGCGGCCAGTCCGGCGGCCACCAGCGAGCCGGCCGAGGTGCCCACCAGGGTCTGCGCCCGGCGCGCGTCGAAGCCGGTGATCTCCTGCAGCGCGCTCAGCACGCCGAGGTGGAAGGCCTGGCCGATCAGCCCGCCGGCGGCCATCACGACGGCCGTGCGAGGTGCGGGTGCCGGGCTCATGCCACCCAGCGTGTCAGCACCCGGTGGGCGTGGTGACGGTCTGGTCGGTCTGCCCGTCGTACACGGTCTCGGCGCAGGTGAACGGGGCCCCGGAGTAGAGCCGCTCGAGCGCGGCGAAGCCGGCCACGCCGACGACGTGGGTCGTGCTGGTCTCGCTGGCGTGCCCGGCGAAGGGGGAGTCCTCGCCGATGGCGTAGCCGTCGATGGTCGTGCCGGACTCGGTGCCCTCCTTGCGGGTCACCGCGGTCCACATGTCGACCGGGACGCCCTGGGCACGGAGCAGCGCCTGCAGCTCACGGCTCTGGTTGTAGGGGACCAGGCCGTCGACCAGGCCGTGCACGATCACGACGCCCTGGAGACCGGCGGCCGCGATGTCCTCGGTGCGGTTCACGACGGTGCGCTCGGCGTAGGTGTCGGGCGCGTCGGCGGGGGTGCCGCCGAAGGCCTGCTCGATGTCGGCCTTGGCGTTCGCGGCGAACTCGTTCGCGCCGGCGAGGAGGCTCGCCCCGGCGTAGGTCTCGGTCACGTTGGCGGCGCCCTCGACGTCGACCCAGTAGTCGAACAGCGGCTTGCCGTCCGGCCCCTTGGGCTGCGCGGCGACGACCAGGCCGCTGGTGTTGCCGCCCATGCTCACGCCGTAGACGACGTTGCTGCCCGTCGGCCGGCACAGCCGCTCGAAGTGCTGGGCGTACGCGATGGTGTCCGCGGCGCCCTCGGCGACGCGCCAGCCGCGGCTGGAGACCCGCTCGCCGGGCGGCGGGACGGTCTGGCCGCGGTAGTTCGGGGCGATCGCGATGACGCCCAGCCGGTCGGCGGTGCGCGAGACGTGCTCGCGCCAGCTCTCCATCGTGTGGCCGTAGCCGTGGTCGAAGACGACGATCCCGCGGGGCTTCCTGCGCGGGGTGGCGACCAGCGCGAGCGCCTCGCCGCCGTCGACCACCAGGCCCATCCGCTGCACGTCGTAGGGGTTCCCGGTGCACGGGTCGTCCTGCGCCGGCGGACGTGGCTTGCCGTTGTGGTGGTCCTGGCTCTTGCCCTTGCCGTTGTCGTGGTGGGCGACGGCCGGGGCGACGCTCACCGCGGTGAGTGCGGCGACGACACCGGCGAGGACGGTACGGCGGACGGACATCGCGGGGCTCCTGCGTGCTGGGGTCCCGTTCTCTTCGCCGTCGCGGGGCGTTCTCCTGCCGTTACGGCAGCAGCACGACCTTGCCGATCGTGCCGCGGTCCGACAGCCGGGTGAGCGCTGCGGGGGCGTCCTCGAGCGGCAGCTCGGCCCCGATCAGCGGGTCGATCTGGCGGCGTGCCCACAGGTCGAGCAGGGCCGCGTGGGTGTCGTGGAAGACCTGCGGCTCGTAGTGCCGGTAGAGCCCCCAGTGCAGCCCCACGATCGAGTAGTTCTTCACCAGCGCGTGGTTGGTGGGAGCGTCGGCGATCCGGCCGCCGGCGAAGCCGACCACCACGAGCCGGCCTTCGAAGGCGATGCACCTGCGGCTCCTGTCGAAGACGTCGCCGCCGACGGAGTCGTAGACGACGTCGGCCCCGCGACCGGCGGTGACGTCCTTGACGACGGCGACGAAGTCCTCGGAGCTGTAGTCGACGGCGACGTCGGCGCCGAGCTCCTCGCAGACCTTGACCTTGTCCGGCCCGCCCGCCGTCGCGATGACCCGCGCCCCGGCGGCCTTCCCGAGCTGGATCGCGGCGCTGCCGACGCCACCGGCGCCGGCGTGCACCAGCAGGGTCTCGCCCTCCTTGAGCTGCGCGCGGCGGTGCAGCCCGACGTAGCCGGTCTGGTAGGTGATGTAGAGGCTGGCGGCCTTGCTCGCCGGCATGTCGTCCGGGACGGGGTGGGCACCGGTCTCGGGGATCAGCACCTGCTCGGCGAGGCCGCCGCGCGGCAGCCCCGGACCGCCCAGGACGCGCTCGCCCGCCCGCGGTCCGTCGAGCACGGTGCCGCAGACCTCGAGCCCGGGGGTGAACGGGAGCTCCGGCTTCTCCTGGTACATCCCGCGGCAGAGCAGGACGTCGGGGAAGTTGAGCGCGACCGCGTCGACCGTCACGCGGAGCATGCCGGCGTGCGCCTGCGGCTCCGGGACGTCCTCCAGGCGCAGCACGTCCTGCGGCTCGCCGAGCTCGTGCACCTGCCAGGCCCTCATGCCGTCCTCCACTCGGTGGTCGCCTGCAGGACCGCTTCCTGCAAGGCCTCGGTGCGCAGGTGCGTGCCCGCGCTGTAGACCGGGTCGCGGACCATGTCGCTGAACGCCTGCCGGCTCGGGTAGCGCACCAGGAGCACCGCGTCCCAGGCCTGACCCTCCTCGGCGACCAGCGGGGTCGACCCGTCACCGACGTAGAGCACCTCGGCGCCGTGCGGGGCGGCAGTGGCCCGGAAGTGCTCGACGTACTCCAGGTAGCGCTCTCGCCCGCCGTCGGCCGTGAAGCGCAGCAGGTTCAGCATCACCACCGGTCCGCCCGGGTCCTCGGCGAGGTAGCGCTTGAGGTCGGCACCACGCGGGTCGACCGCCACGAGATCTCCTGACTGCGGTAGGAAACGCGGATGAGCGCATTCGCTGACTTCCAGAACGAGGTCTACCTCAAGGGGCTGTTCGGCGAGCAGCCGACCCTGCCGTTCGGCTGGCGGGAGACCGAGAAGGCGGCGTACGACGCGATGACCCCGGGCGCGGTCGGCTACGTCGCCGGCGGCGCCGGGGGCGAGGACACCATGCGCGCCAACCGCGAGGCCTTCGACCGGTGGCGGCTGGTCCCGCGGATGCTCGAGGGGATCCCGGCGCAGCGCACGCACGAGACGACCCTGCTGGGTACGACGATGCCGGCCCCGGTGCTGCTCGCGCCGGTGGGGGTGCTGTCGATCGTGCACCCGGACGCCGAGCTGGCCGTCGCCCGCGCGGCCGCCGCGCTCGGGCTGACGATGTGCGTGTCGACGGCGTCGTCGAACACCATCGAGGACGTCGCGGCGCAGGCCCCGGACGCCTCCCGCTGGTACCAGCTCTACTGGCCGGCCGACCGCGACCTGGCCGCGTCCTTCGTGCGCCGGGCCGAGGCCGCCCGCTACGAGGCGGTCGTCGTCACCGTGGACACCTGGCAGCTCGGCTGGCGGCCGCGGGACCTGTCCGCGGCCTACCTGCCGTTCCTGCGCGCGGAGGGGGTCGCGAACTACTTCGCCGACCCGGTCTTCCGGCAGGGGCTCGAGAAGACGCCCGAGGAGGACCAGGGCGCGGCGGTGCTGAAGTTCGTCGGGCTCTTCAACAACCCGACGCTGACCTGGGACGACATCGCGTTCCTGCGCGACCACACGTCGCTTCCGCTGGTGCTCAAGGGGATCCAGCACCCGGACGACGTGGCCAGGGCCAGGTCG
>SCTD01000526.1 GCA_004299215.1 Frankiales bacterium
GGTCACGGCGCGACGCACGGGCTGGACACCGACGTCTCCGAGATGATCGCGGTCGACAACGCCGTCGTGGCACCGGGGCAGCAGTCGCGCGAGGAGTGCGCGAACATCGCCATGCTCGACAGCACAGGTCCTTTCGACTACCACTTCAGCCGCCGGCTCATCGCGCTGTGCGTCGAGCACGGCGTCCCCCACCGCCGCGACACGTACCGCTTCTACCGCTCGGACGCGGCCAGCGCCGTCGAGGCGGGGCTCGAGATGCGCACCGCGCTGGTCGGTTTCGGGGTCGACTCCTCGCACGGCCACGAGCGCACCCACCTCGACGGCATCAAGCACGTGGCGGAGCTGCTCTCGCTCTACCTGCAGACCGACCTGACGTTCCCGGAGTGGGACCTGTCCGAACGCGGGCCGCTGGAGGAGTTCCCGAGCCGCAGCGTCCAGCCGACGCCGCTCGAGGACCGCCGCCGCGCCGACGACTAGCGTCGCCCCCCATGAGCGTTCTTGCCCTGGACGTCGGTACCACAGGCGTCACCGCGCTGGTCGTGTCCGAGGACGGCAGCGTCCTGCGCCGCGGCTACCAGGAGTTCCCGCAGCACTTCCCGCAGCCGGGCTGGGTGGAGCACGAGCCGGAGGAGATCTGGCAGGCGGTGCTGGCCGCGACCCGGGCCGCCCTCGCCGGCGCGCCGAGCGCCGGGGTGACCTGCGTCGGGATCACCGACCAGCGCGAGACGGCCGTCCTGTGGGACCGGCAGACCCTGGCCGCTCCGCGACGCGCGATCGTCTGGCAGGACCGCCGCTCGACGGCGATCTGCGAGACCCGCAAGGACGCCGGCGAGGAGGCCCGGGTCGCCGAGCTGACCGGTCTTCGGCTGGACCCCTACTTCACGGCCACGAAGCTCTGCTGGCTGGCCGCGCACGACCCGGCGACCTGGGAGGGCGTGACCTCCGGACGCACCGCGATCGGGACCGTCGACTCCTACGTCGTCGCGCGGCTCACCGGCGGCAAGCGCTTCGTCACCGACGCGTCCAACGCCAGCCGGACCCTGCTGTTCGACCTGCGGACCGGGCGGTGGAGCGAGGAGCTGTGCGAGCTGTTCGGCGTGCCGATCGGCGCGCTGCCGGAGGTCGTCCCGTCCTACGGCGAGATCGGCCGCACCGACCCCAGCGCCTTCCTCGGGCTCGACGTGCCGGTCGCGGGCATCGCAGGCGACCAGCAGGCGGCGCTGTTCGGCCAGGGCTGCTACGAGGCCGGGCGGAGCAAGTGCACGTACGGCACCGGCTCCTTCGTGCTCGTGAACACCGGCAGCGAGCCGGTCCTGAGCGACCGGCTGCTGACGACCGTGGCCTGGATGCAGCCCGACGGGTCGCTGGTCTACGCGCTCGAGGGCGCGGTCTTCGTGACCGGATCGGCCGTGCAGTGGCTGCGCGACGGGCTGCAGCTCATCGGCAGCGCTGCGGAGGTCGAGTCGCTGGCCCGGAGCGTGCCGGACAGCGGCGGCGTCGTCTTCGTGCCGGCGCTCACCGGGCTCGGCGCCCCCCACTGGGACCCCGACGCCCGCGGCACCGTCCTCGGCATCACCCGCGGGACCTCGCGCGCCCACCTGGCACGGGCGACGCTCGACGCGATCGCCTTCGAGGTGCGTGACGTCGTCGACGCGATGACCGACGAGGCGGGGCTGTCCGTGCCGGCGCTCCAGGTGGACGGCGGAGCCTCGGCGAACGACCTGCTGTGCCAGCTGCAGGCCGACCAGCTCGGCGTCCCGGTGCAGCGCCCGCGTGTGCTGGAGACGACCGCCCTGGGTGCGGCCTTCCTCGCCGGTCTCGGGACGGGCGTGTGGTCCTCACCGCAGGAGCTGGTCGACACCTGGCAGCTGGACCGCCGCTTCGAGCCGGCCGCCGGGGTGCGCGACAACGGCACGCACGCCCGCTGGAGCCGCGCCGTCGAGCGGTCGAAGGGCTGGGCGGCGGAGGGCTGACCCGTCAGCTGGCGCGGCGGGCGGGCGCGGGCGCGTCGCTGACCAGCGCCTCCCGGGCGGCGTTGCGGGCGTCCTCGATCTCGGCCTTCGCCTTGGTGGCGTAGGTGTCGACGTACTCCTGGCCCGACAGCACCATCAGCTCGTACATGATCTCGTCGGTGATGGAGCGCAGCACGAAGCGGTCGCCCTCCATCCCGGCGTAGCGGGTGAAGTCGAGCGGCTTGCCGATCCGCAGCTCGACCCGGCGGCCGATCCGCGGCATGCCGCCGCCGCCGGGCTGGATGTCGGCCATGCCGATCAGCCCCACCG
>SCTD01000527.1 GCA_004299215.1 Frankiales bacterium
GGCGGCCGGCGGGCCACCGCTGTCCGCCACTCCTGACGTCTCCGCCGGCGTGCCCGACCCTCCCACGCACGTGACCCCCGACGTCGTGCCCGGCCAGCGCCCCGCGCCGGGGCCCGCCATCCCGGCCGTGCCCTCCCTCACCGGTCGCGGCCGCCCTGACCAGCAGCCTCGCCCTGGCGGTCGGCAGCTCGTCCGCGACGTCCCGGCTGTTCGGGACCGCCACGATCATGGCTGTGGGCGTGGTGGTGCTCCGCGCGATCGCCTACACCGTGGTGCGCCGCTTCCGCGCCCGCGGCTGGGTCGCCCACCCGACGCTGCTGCTCGGAGCCGGGCAGGTGGGAGGCCAGATCGCGTCCCTGCTGCTGGCGCACCCGTCCTACGGGCTGCGTCCCGTCGGCTTCCTCGACAACGACCCGCTGCTCCGGCCGGACCAGCGCCCGGTACCGCTGCTCGGTGGGAGTGAGGCGCTGTCGTCGGTGCTCGTCGAGTTCGGTGTCCGGGACGTGGTCGTCGCCTTCAGCTCGGTGCCGGGATCGGAGATGGTCGACATCATCCGGACCTGTGACCGCCTCGACGTCGAGATCTTCTTCGTGCCGCGGCTGTTCGAGCTGCACAACACGAGCCGTGAGATGGATCAGGTCTGGGGCGTGCCGCTCGTCCGCCTTCCGCGTGCCGCCTTCCGCTCGCTGAGCTGGAAGCTCAAGCGCGTCTTCGACGTGATCGCCTCGGGGCTGGCGCTGCTGGTGCTGTCGCCCGTGATGATCGCCCTCGCCCTCGCCGTCCGCCTGGAGGGCGGGCCCGGGGTGCTCTTCCGGCAGGAGCGGGTCGGGCTCGACGGCCGCCCGTTCGAGCTGCTGAAGTTCCGCTCGCTGCGACCGGTCGACGACTCGGAGTCCGCCACGCTCTGGACCATCGCGCACGACGACCGGCTGGGTCCGGTGGGCCGCTTCATCCGCTCGACCAGCCTGGACGAGCTGCCGCAGCTGTGGAACATCCTGCGCGGCGACATGACCGTCGTCGGGCCACGGCCGGAGCGGCCGGCCTTCGTCGCGGCCTTCTCGAGCAGCTACCCCCGCTACACCGCCCGCCACCGGGTCCCGGCCGGGCTCACCGGCTGGGCACAGATCCACGGCCTGCGGGGGGACACCTCGATCGAGGACCGCGCCCGGTTCGACAACTACTACATCGAGAACTGGTCGCTCTGGCTCGACCTGAAGATCATCCTGCGCACCGTCCTCGCCGTGCTCCGCCGCGCCGGCGGCTGAACCGGACGATCACGGCAGCCGGACAGGCTCGTTCCAGAACCGGCTGACCTCGTCGCGCCAGCGCGCCAGCCACCCCGGACGGCGCGCCTCGACCCGAACGGTCGTGGTCTGCTCGAACGGGCCGGACAGCTCCAGCCGGCCGTCCGCCAGCTCGGTGCCGGCGGCTCCATCGAGGGTGATGCCGGCCGCCGGACCGAGCTCGACGCGCAGGCCGGAGTCGACCGCCACCGGCTGGGGGAACAGCGACAGCCGGTAGCTGCCGTCGTGCAGGGGGAGGCGGTAGCGGAGCCGCCAGGTGACCACCACCCCCGGCGGGATCGACACCACGTCGGTGACGACGGCGTGGTCGCCCTCCGGCTGCGGGAGCGGCGGGAGCGCGCTGCCGTCGCGGGAGAACCCGACCTCGTCGGCATCGGCCGGCAGGGCCAGCGTGACCAGGGCGTTGACGATCCCCGGCGTGACCCGGCCGGAGACGTAGACAGGCAGCCCGCGCGCCGGCGCGGTGTTCCGCAGGGCGATCTCCTGCTCGACCAGGGCGGCGTCGGAGCCCACCGTCACGCGGACGGTGGTCAGCCTCCGGCCGTAGTAGTCCAGCTTGTTGCCGCCGCTGTCGCCCCCGCCGAGGTTGTGCACCACGAACGACGAGATGTCGCCGCCGGCAGCCTCGACCGCACCGGCCACGCCGCCCGCGACCAGGTCGGCCTGGGTCGCGGGGTCGGCGGACCAGAGCGCGAGGTGACGGCCCCGGGCCATCGCGACCAGCTCCTCGGCGAGGGCTTGGGGGTCGGGGTCCGCGGCGCCGCCGAGCACCTGGCCGATCACCGCGTCCGCAGCACTCCGCAGCACCGCCCGCCGACGGCCCTGCCCCTCATCGGTGTCCGGCACCTCGGCGTAGG
>SCTD01000528.1 GCA_004299215.1 Frankiales bacterium
GGCGAAGCGACGGGGCCGGCCGGTCTCGGGATCGATCCCGGGCGTCTGCGTCTCGTCGAGATGGCTGTCCTCGACGTCGAGCTGGCCGGTCTCCGACCGCTCGTCGAGGTAGCGGGCGAAGCGCCGCCGGATGACCTCGCGCATCGAGGCGGTGTCGTCGACGCCGTCGGAGCCGCGCACCGCGAAGCGCCGGTACTCGCTCTTGCGCGCAAGGCCGTCCTCGAACACGACCATCGAGGCCACGACGTTCGTCCCCTGGACGTGCGAGACGTCGAAGCACTCGATGCGCAGCGGCGCCTCGGTCAGGTCGAGCGCGTCCTGGAGCTCGCTCAGCGCGAGCGAGCGGGCCGTGAGATCGCTCGCCCGCTTGGTCTTGTGCAGCGCGAAGGCGTGCTGGGCGTTGCGCTCCACCGTCTCGAGCAGCGCCTTCTTGTCGCCGCGCTGCGGGATGCGGATGCGGACGTTGGTGCCGCGCAGGTCGCACAGCCAGGACTGCAGCACGTCGAGGTCCGGCGGCAGCGCGGGCACCAGGACCTCGCGGGGCACGTCGTCGCCGGCGTCCCGCAGGGTGACCCCGGCGCCGGGCACCATGCGGCGCTCCACGCTGGGCCCGTCCTCGTACGCCTCGGGCTCGGGCTCGTCGCCGTACGCCTGCGCGAGGAACTGGCCCACCAGCTCGCCGGTGGTCAGCTCCTCGACCTTGTCGACGACGTAGCCGCGCTGGCCCCGCACCCGGCCGCCCCGCACGTGGAAGACCTGGACCGCCGCCTCGAGCTGGTCCTCGGCCACGGCCACGACGTCGGCATCGGTCCCGTCGGCGAGCACCACCGCCTGCTTCTCCATGGCCTTGGTCAGCGCGCCGATGTCGTCGCGCAGCCGCGCCGCCCGCTCGTAGTCCTGCTCCGCGGCGGCCTCGGCCATCTGCTTCTCGAGCCGCTTGACGAAGCGCCCCGACTGACCGGCCATGAAGTCGCAGAAGTCGTCGACGATCGCGCGGTGCTGCTGCTGGTCGACCGTCCCGACGCAGGGCGCGGAGCACTTGTCGATGTAGCCGAGCAGGCAGGGCCGGCCGACCTGCTCCGCCCGCTTGAAGACGCCGTTGCTGCAGGTCCGCGCGGGGAAGACCCGGAGCAGCAGGTCGAGCGTCTCCCGGATGGCCCAGGCGTGGGCGTACGGCCCGAAGTACCGGACGCCCTTCTTCTTCGGGCCGCGCATGACCTGCAGGCGGGGGTAGTCCTCGTAGAGGGTGACGGCGAGCGAGGGGTAGCTCTTGTCGTCGCGGTACTTCACGTTGAAGCGCGGGTCGTACTCCTTGATCCAGGAGTACTCCAGCTGCAGCGCCTCGACCTCGTTCTGCACGACGGTCCACTCGACGGAGGCCGCGGTGGTGACCATCTGCCGGGTCCGGGGGTGCAGCGCAGAGAGGTCGGCGAAATAGCTGTTCAGCCTGCTGCGCAAGGACTTCGCCTTGCCGACGTAGACCACGCGGCCGCTGGCGTCGCGGAAGCGGTAGACCCCCGGCGACGTCGGGATCGTCCCCGCCGCCGGGCGGTAGGAGGACGGGTCAGCCACGTGCCCAGCCTACGTCGGCGGCCACCCCCGGGAGCGCTCCCGAGCAGCTGCTGCCACCCTGAGCGGGTGACCCTCCCGCCGTCCGAGCTGATCACCGCCGAGGTGGTGATCGCCGACGGCGGCTCGACCGGGCGAGGGCGACGGACGGTGCTGCGGCTCGTGTGGTCCCCGGACGACCCGCTCGCGGTCCGGCTCGAGCTCACCGCGCAGCCGGACCACCCCGCTCTGCCCCGCGGCGAGTGGGTGGTGCTGCGGGACTTCCTCCGCTACGGGCTGGACGAGTCGACCGGCGACGGCGAGGTCCGGATCCGCCCGGACGACCTGCGGGACAGGGTGTGGTTCGAGCTGGCCCGGCCCGGCCGGGCGGCGTGCGTCTCGGTCCCGCGGGACATCGCCCGCGACTTCCTGGACCGGACCGAGCAGTGCGTGCGCTGCGGTGACGAGCGCAGTGACGGCGCGATCGACGCGCTGCTGGACCGGCTGCTGCGCTCGGACGGCGGGGCGCGCTAGGCAGGAGCCCGCGTCCCGAGGTCGAACCCAGGGACGTGCGCACCCGACCCGTCCTGCTCGCCGTCGCCGTCCTGCTCGCCGCGGGGGTGACCGTCCCCGCCACAGCCGCTCCCGCGCCCGCGGCGATCCCCGACCCGGCCCAGCTGCAGGAGGTCGACGGCTCCGAGACGCGCAGCTACTCGGTCCCCACGCGGCACGGCGCGCTCTACCTCGAGGTGGTCCACCCGACGCGCGGCGGCGAGGTCCTGCCCGCGCACGGGATCCTCACCCTGTCGCCGTACTCCGTGCTCGGCCGCAACGGGGACGCCTCGTCGTACGTCCCTCGCGGCTACGCGCGGATGTACGCCGACGTCGTCGGCACCGGCAACTCCGGCGGCTGCTACGACTACGGCGGCACCCGCGAGAAGGAGACCGCGCACGACCTGGTCGAGTGGGTCGTGGCGCAGCCGTGGTCCCGGGGCCGGGTCGGCATGACCGGCGGCTCCTACGACGGCACCACCGCGACGGCGGCTGCGGTCACGAAGCCCAAGGGCCTCGCCACGATCGTGCCGGAGGCGGCCATCAGCCGCTGGTACGACTACGCCTACACCGGCGGCATGCGCTACACGTACACCAACGAGATGCTCGGCAACCAGGGGCCGGGCGCCACGACCGACGAGGGCTTCGACACCCCGCTCGCGTTCGACTTCGGCTTCGCCATGCCGCCGCCCACCGACGTCGAGTCCGCCGACTGGGCCGACCGGGTGGCGTCGACCGTGGTCCCCTGCGACGAGCTGGAGCACACCGAGCGCGGCTACGACCTGACGCCCGACTACGACGAGTTCTGGGTGGAGCGCGACTACGCGCGGGACGCAGGACGGGTCGACATCCCGGTGATGGTCGTGCACAACTGGGGTGACTGGAACGTCAAGCAGGACACGGCCTTCCGGCTCTGGAACGCGCTGCGCAAGGGACCGACCCGCAAGCTCTACATGGGCGACCGCTTCTCCGGCCACGGCACTCCCGGAGGTGAGTACCGCGAGGCGAAGCTGGCCTGGCTGGACCGCTGGGTGGGTGGCGTGCGGAACGGCATCGAGCGGTCCCTCCCCGAGGTGACGTCGCAGACCTCCGACACGAGCGGAGCTCTCGACTTCCTGGCAGGGAAGGCGCCGCGGGTGTCGTCGATCCGCCTCGACAGCACGTCCGAGCTGGGACTGGCGCCGGCGGGGAAGGGCTCGCCGGGCATCGCTGCCGGGGCGACGGTGCCGTTCGCGGCAGTCGGGTCGGAGAGCCTGGCCATGGGCGAGCTGTCCCCCGGCGTGCACGGCGACTACGCCGTGCTGCTGTCGGCGCCGCTGACCCGCGACGTGCGGATGTTCGGCTCGCCGCAGGTGCGCCTCTCCCTCGGCACCGACCGCACCTGGACCACGCTTGCCCCCGCCGTCGTCGACGTCGACCCGTCGGGCAGCTTCCCGTCCGTGCCCGTGACCCGCGGCTGGCTCGACACCCGCTACGCCGCGGGCCTCACCGCGCCCAAGGCGGGCGACGGCAAGGGCATCCGCACGACGATGCCCGCCCACCCGACGGACTGGACCTTCCGCAAGGGCCACCGGATCGCGCTGCTGGTGCAGACCGGGTCGAGCGAGTGGGTGCTCCCCAAGGGCTACGACGGACTGCCCACCCCGACCTACACGCTCGACCTCGGCCCGGGCACCTCGCTGACCCTGCCGCTGGTCGCGCCGGGCGACGTGCGGACCCTGTTCGCCGGCTGACCGGCTAGCGGCGACGGCGCTTCTTCGGCTCGACCGTCTCGGCGAGGGTGCGCTCGACCTGCCGGCTCAGGCTGCGCCCGAGGTTTGTCACGGTGGCGCGGACGGCCAGCGGCCGCATCGCCTCGACCAGCTCGCCGAGCTCAACCAGGTCGTGCGCGGGCGCCTCGCCGCCCGTCTCGTAGAG
>SCTD01000529.1 GCA_004299215.1 Frankiales bacterium
GCGAGGATCCGGCGCAGCGCGCGGCGGATCCTCGCCGGCACCTCGCTGGTGCCGGGTTCGGACGCCGAGATGAGCACGGTTCTCGGCAAGGCGGTACGAGCCGGATCGGGCGGTGTCGCCGCCTTCCTGCTCTTCCTCTTCGTGGGGCTGGGCACCGGGCCGGACCTCCGCGCGATCCCCGTCGTCGGGACCGACCTGCCGGAGCTGATCAACGTCACCGAGATCGCGACCGCGGTCGGCGACGCGGTGGTCGTGGTCGCCGATGGCGTCGCCTCCGTCGTGGCGCCGGACCACGGCGGCCCCGTCGACACGGAGATCGCGCTCGGTGACGAGGTGGCCGAGCCGGCCCCCGCGCCGGCACCGTCGACGTCCAGCTCGCCGTCGGCCGCTCCGTCGGCATCGGTGTCGGCGGCCCCGTCTGCCTCGGTCCTGCCGTCGCTGTCGCCGTCGCCGTCGGTGTCGGCCAGCTCCTCCACGAGCCCGACGGCGTCGCCGAGCCCCTCGGTGTCGTCGAGCCCGTCCCCGACGGCGTCCCGTGAGCCGTCCGCCGAGCCGACGGACCCGCCGGAGCCGGCGCCGTCCCCGACGGCCAAGTCCTCCAGCAGGCCGCGGGCGTCGACATCCCCGTCGCCGTCCCCGTCGCCGTCGGTCGCCGCTCCGCCGGAGCAGAAGGACAGCCCGGACGCCTACAAGACCGACGGCCTGGAGTACGTCATCGACCCGAGGACCGGGGAGCTGGTGCGGGTGCCGCTGGGGCAGACCTCGGAGACCTGGCGGGCCTGAGCCCGGTCGGCCCGATTACGCTCGGTTGCCGTGAGAGATCCGTTGCTTCGTCCCGGTTGCGCCGCCTTCTTCATGGCGCTGCTCACCACGGCATGTACATCCAATGGAGCCCCATCGTCGGCCACACCGACCGGTGCCACGCCCCTCCTGAGCACATCGGGCCGCGGGATCGAGGTGACAGAGAGCTTCCAGGCACGGGCTGGGTGGGACGTGCAGTTCACCTATGACTGCACTGGCCAGCCGCCGGGCTTCGAGGTACGCGTCCAGCGTGACGGTCAGCCTGTGAACGTGCTGGCGGAGAGAGTCGGTCTCCGCGGTGAGGGCACATCGCGGTGGCCCCATCCCGGCGAGTACGCGCTCGAGATCACGACGTCATGCGCGTGGACGGTGGACGTCAGGTAGGCCCACCGGTCAGGATGTCCGCTGCAGCTTCTCGAGCTCGGCTGCGGCCTTTGTCTGCGCGGGGTCGAGGCTGATGGCCAGCTCATAGGCCTCGATGGCACCGGGCAGATCGCCGAGCACCTGGCGTGCGTCGCCGAGTGGCGTCCAGAGCGCTGCCTGGCCGGGTGTCCGGGCCACGGCTGCCTCAAGGAGCTCCCTGGCCGCCGCGGCGCCCCCGTGACGGAGCTCGAAGGTGGCAGCCGCAGTGACGGTCCCCGGGTTGTAGGGGTCGACCTCGACTGCCCGGGTGAAGTAGCTGCGGGCCCGCTCGAGCTGCCCCTCGGCCTCGGCGAGCGCGCCGGCGCTGCGCAGGGCGGCCGCGTTGGACGGGTCGGCCTTGATCGCGCCGTCGTAGGCGCTCAGCGCCGTCTCGGGCTGGACGTTGGTCATCAGGCTCGCCTTGCGCGCCCAGTATGCAGCGCGGCCGGGCAGCAGGTCGATCGCCTTGTCGTACGCGGCGAGGCTGGCGTTGCCGTCGCCTCGTCGGAGGGCGTTGTCGCCGGACCGGATCGCGACGTCGGCCCGCAGTGGGACGAGTGCCATCCAGAGCAGGGTCAGCCCGACGACCGAGATCACCCCCAGCAGGACCACGTCACCAGGAGTGGTCGCTCGGACCCGCGGCGCCACCGAGGCGGCTCGCCGGCGCCCGGCCGGACGCTCGGGCTCCACCGGCAGCGCACCGGGCAGACGCAGGTGCTTGAGCCGCGAGGTTCCGGACGCGACGACGACCGCTGCCGAGAGCACGAAGTTCAGGACCACGAGCGGCACCTGGTCGATGGAGACGAGCGACTGCACCTGGTAGGCCACCCAGCCCCCACCGAGGCCGGCGAGCCGCAGCCGGGCGTTGCCCTCGAGGCTCCTGAGGCCGCGGACGAGGGCCAGCAGCGTGACCGCGACGAGAGCGAGGTAGGCGAGCGCAACGACCAGGCCCCCGGTGGCGAGCAGATGCAGCGGGACGTTGTGCGCGGCGGCGACTTCA
>SCTD01000054.1 GCA_004299215.1 Frankiales bacterium
GTGGCCCGGCAGGCCGCGGAGGCGGCCGGCGGGCCACGGTCGTGTCGCAGTAGGGCTTCTTGACGAAGTCGAAGACCTGCTCGCGGAAGACCAGCGCGACGACGACGCAGACCGCGAGCGCGAGCAGCGAGACGCCGAGCCGGTTGCGCAGCTCGCGCAGGTGCTCCACCAGGGCCATCCGGCCGTCAGGGGTGCGCGGGACCTTCCGGCTGCGGGAGGGTGCGGCCACCTACGCGCGCGGCTGCGGCGGGTCGGTGGGCGGCAGCGGCTCCTGGTGCGCGGTCACCGTGGTGTCCGGCGGGATCGTGGCGTCGCTGTCGTCGCGCAGGCCCTTGGTCTCGGCCTTGAAGATGCGCAGCGAGCGGCCGAGCGAGCGGGACGCCTCCGGCAGCCGCTTGGCGCCGAACAGCACCATGATGACGAGCACGACCAGGACGAGCTCCCAGCCTCCGGGCAGCGACACGGTGGTGCTCCTTCGCGCGTTGAGGTCCGGTTCAGCCTACGCCGGGACCGGGCGTACGGCGGTCGGGTCGGCCGCGCTCGCCGGCGCACCGCAGGTCGGGCACGGCGGCGGGGTGGGCCGGCGGACGCCGTCCATCGAGGCGGAGAGCTCGGCGGCGGCCGCGCCGGCGGCGGCGACGCTGCTGCCGAGCACCGTGACGCGGCGCCAGAGGGTGAGCAGGCACAGCGCGAGCGCGATCAGGCAGGCCAGCAGGAGCAGGCCGATCAGGAGCCAGGTCACCCGCCGAGGCTAGCGCGGGGTCGGGCAGGGCTCAGGTGCGGACCGAGGCGCCGGCGGCGGCGGCGAGCAGGTCGGTCTCGCCGAGCTGCAGCGCGAAGTCGAGCAGGTCGTCGTAGGACAGCCGCGGGCCCTCCTTGACCTCGAGCGCCTCGGCGGGCAGGTCCCAGACCCGGGCCGGGACGCCGCCGGAGACGAGCAGCGACACGACGTGGTCGTCGGCCGGCTTGCGCACCTCGTCGAAGCAGCTGGGGCAGCCGAAGGCGTAGTACGAGAGCGGCGCGTGACTGCAGACCATGAGGGACACGTCCGCGGGGGTCAGCTCGACCTCGCCGCAGGTAGGGCAGGACGCCTTGATCGTGGTCATGGCCCGGACTCCTCCGTCGTTGCCGCGGTACTGCGACACATCCGGCTTCGGCACGCCCTCCGGGTTGCTTGACCTTTCGGAGAAGTGACTACTCACAGTGACTAGACGTCCGACCGGACGGCTCAGTCGGTGTAGGCCGCCAGGGCGAGCGCGGCGTCGTCCCGGACGGCCTGGGCCAGCCCTGCCGGCTCCAGCACGTGCCCCTGGTCACCGAGCCGCAGCACCAGCCGGCGCACCCAGGACGTGTCCCGGGCGCGCAACCGCACGGTCAGCCCGCCGTCGGCCGTCTCGGTCACCGACTCGCACGGGTGGTAGTCCGCGACCCACGCCGCGCCCGGCCGCAGCGCCAGCGTGACGAGCAGGTCGTCGGGTCCCGGCCGGAACAGCCCCTGGGCCAGGTCACGCGGCCGCACGTCGGCCGGCGGCGCCGACGGCTCGTCCAGCAGGGCGATCTCGTGGACCCGGTCCAGCCGGAAGAGCCGGACGCTCTCGACCCGGCGGCACCACGCCTCCAGGTAGCTCCTTCCCTCCACGAGCAGCAGCCGCATCGGGTCGACGTCACGCTCGGTCGTCTCGTCGCGACCCGGCACGTAGTAGGACAGGTGCAGCGCCCGGCCCTGCTCGAGGGCGGCCTGCGCGACGGGCAGCACCCGCGCCTCCCCCTCCACCGCGATCTCGACCCGGTCGGCGGCGCCGGCGGCGGCACCCGCGGCCTGCTCGACCTTGGCGAGCGCGCGGTCGACGGCGTCCCGCTCCTCGAGCCCCGGCGTCTCCGACAGGGCGCGCAGCGCCACGATCAGCGCCAGCGCCTCCTCGACGGTCAGCCGCAGCGGCCGGGTGACGCCGGCAGGCTCCGTCAGGGTGACCGTCTCCCCCTCGAACTCCACGTCGATGAGGTCGCCTGGTCCGTGGCCGGGCAGGCCGCACACCCAGAGCAGGTTGAGGTCCTTGCGCAGCCGGTCCTCGCTGATCCCGAAGTCCGCTGCCACCTCCGCCAGGCGCACGCCTGGACGGGCGAGGAGGTACGGCACGAGCGCCAGCAGGCGCGGCAGCTGGGCCGGGGTGCCGCTCATGAGGAGCTCACGAGGCCAGCGCCCGCAGCCGGCGCACGACGGCCTCGCGGGCGGCGGGCGGGGTCAGCACGACCGCGTCGGCGCCGAGACCGGTCACCCGGTCGGCCAGCCGCTCGGGGTCGGAGAAGCCGAGGTCGACCACGGTCCAGCCCTCGCGGTCCGGATCCGGCGCGCTCGCGGTCGCCTGGCGGCGCAGCTCCCAGCCGGCGCCGGGACGCAGCGTGACGCGTGCGGTCTCCCGCGGCTCGTCGGTCGCCATCCGGCCGACCATGGCGCGGAGGTCGACGCCGTCGGGCCGGACCACCGTTCCCGGCTCACCCGTGGCCGTGACGGTGCCCTGGATGCGCGACAGGCGGAACACGCGCTCGGCTCCGCGCTCGGTGTCGTGGCCGACGAGGTACCAGCGGCCGCGCCAGGACACCACACCCCACGGCTCCACCGCGCGCCGCTGGGTGGCCTTGCCCGCCCCCGCCCGGTAGTCGAACGCGACGGCGCGCCCGTCCTGGACGGCCCGCAGGGCGCTCTCGAACGCCGGCTCGGTGGCGCCGACCCGCGGCTCCAGGGCGGCGGGCGCGACAGGGGCGTCCATGCCCGCCGCGCGCAGCTTGAGCAGCGCCGTGCCGGTCGCCCGGGCGAGCGGCGCGGACTGCCACAGCCGGGCGGCCAGGCCCAGCGCGGCGGCCTCGTCCGGCTCCAGGTGGATGTCGGGCAGCTCGTAGTCGCGCCGGGCGATCCGGTAGCCCGGCTCGTCGTCGTGGGCGGCGGAGTTGGTCCCGGTCTCGAGGGGGATGCCGAGCTCGCGCAGCTCCTCCTTGTCCCGCTCGAACATCCGCCGGAACGACTCCTCGGTGTCCTGCTCGTAGCCGGGTACCGCCTCGCGGATCTCGTGCACGGCCAGGTAGCGCCGGGTGTGGAGCAGGCAGATCACCAGGTTGAGCAGCCGCTCGGTCTTCTTCGCCGACACGGGCGCGACGTTAGCCTGCGTCCCATGATCCGGTGGCGGCGCGGGACGGTCGCCACGCTGGGCCGGTCCTGGTCCGGGTCGCAGGAGCTCGAGGTCGACGTGGACGGCGAGCGGCTGCGGGCCCTCGCCCATCCCCCGCTGGTCGGCGACCCGCAGGTCGGTGACGCCGTGCTCCTCAACGTCGGTGCCCTGGACCTCGGGCTGGGCACCGGCGGCTACGCCCTCGTGGTGGCCCTCCCCGATCGGCTCCCGCCGGACCGGGAGGGCCCCGGGCACCTGGTGAAGGCGCGCTACACCCCGCTGCAGGCCGTGGTGCTGGGAGCGGACGAGCAGGACGCCGAGACCCACGAGCTGCTCGCCGCCGAGGAGCCGCTGCCCGGCACGCCGGTCGTCGTCGCGGACCTGCACTCCTCGCTGCCCGCTGTTCTCGCCGGGATCGCGGACGCGCGGCCCGGGACGAGGGTCGCGTACGTCATGACCGACGGCGGCGCGCTGCCGCTGTGGTTCAGCCGCCTGGTCGCGGAGCTCGCCGACGACCTGGTCGGCACGGTGACGGTCGGGCAGGCATTCGGCGGGGACCTCGAGACGGTCAGCCTGCACACCGGACTGCTGGCGGCGGTGCGGGTCCAGGGGGCCGAGGTCGTCGTCGTCACCCAGGGCCCGGGCAACCTCGGCACCGGCACCTCGTGGGGCTTCTCGGGCGTCGCCGCCGGCGAGGCGGTCAACGCCGCCGCGGCGGTCGGCGGCCGGCCGGTCGCGGTGCTGCGGATGTCGGAGGCGGACCCGCGCCCCCGCCACCGCGGCGTGAGCCACCACAGCACGACGGCGTACGGCCGGGTGGCCCTGGCCGCGGCGGACGTCGTCGTGCCCTCGTCGTACGCGCACCTCGTGGACCGGGAGCCGTTCGCCCACCACCGCGTGGTGGAGGTC
>SCTD01000055.1 GCA_004299215.1 Frankiales bacterium
AAGACGTCGGCGACCCGCTCGGAGATCGTCGTGAGCGGGTGGCGGGCGCCGATCGCCCGCGGTGGCAGCACGGTGACGTCCACGGCCTCCTCGACGAGCACGCGGGCGTCGCGCTCCCCCTCGAGCTCGGCCTTGCGGGCGTCGAAGGCCGCGCTGATGGCCGCGGCGACGACGTTGACGCGCTTGCCGGCGTCGGCCCTCTCGGTACCGGGCAGCCCGCCGATGGCCTTGCGGGCCTGGGCGACGGGCGAGCGGTCGCCGATGTGCGCGGTGCGCGCGGTAGCCAGGTCGTCGAGCAAGGCCGCTGCGGCGAAGGCGGCGAGGGCGGCGTCGCGGGCGCGCTCGAGCGCCTCGGGGGTGAGCAGGTCGGACACGGGTCTCTTCCGTTCGGGGGTCGGCGGTCAGTCTCCCAGAGGCGCCCGCGGGCCCCGGCGACTAGATGAAGTCCGGCGTCCCCGCGGGCAGCACGAATCGGAACTCGGCGCCGCCGGCCGGCCCCCGTCCCACCGACACGCTGCCGCCGTGGGCCTCGATCAGGCCCTTCACGATGTAGAGCCCGAGACCGGTCCCCCCGCGGCGGTCGCCGCCGCGCCAGAACCGGGCGAAGACCCGCGAGGCCGTGGCCTCGGGGATGCCCTCGCCCTCGTCGGAGACGCTGACGACCGCTCCCTCGGCACCGCCGACGTCGCACGGCCCGACGGTCACCGTCACCTGGCCCTCGCCGTGCCGGAGCGCGTTCTCGACCAGGTTGCCGACCACCTGCTGGAACTTGTCGGGGTCGACCCACATCTCGGGCAGCTCGCCGAGCACGCGCACGTCGAAGCGGTCGGCCGGCTCGCCGGCGGCGACGTGCCCGTCGACGGCCTTGCGCACCGCGGTCGGCAGGTCGACGACCTGCTTGCGCATCTCGAGCCGCCCGGCGTCGATCCGGCTCACGTCGAGCAGCTCGGTGATCAGCCGGGTGACCCGGTCCGCGTCCGCGTTGACCGTCTGGAGCATGACCTTCTTCTGGTCGTCGTTGAAGCGCTCCCACTTCGCGAGCAGCGTGGCGGTGAAGCCCTTGACGCTGGTCAGCGGCGAGCGGAGCTCGTGCGCGACCGTGGAGACCAGGTTCGCCCGCGAGCGCTCGATCCGCTCCCGCGCGTGGGTGTCGCGCAGCGCCACGACCAGCCGGGTCAGCTCGCGGTCCGGCCCGCGGACGTACGACGCCGTGACCAGCAGGTCGGTGCCGCCGTCGAGCGCGAGCTGGCACTCGGGCTGGCGGTGCCGCGAGCGCAGGCCGCCGTACGGGTCGGTGCACGCCCACCAGTCGCGGCCCTGGCTGTCGGTGAGCGGCAGCACGTCGCGGAAGTCGCGACCGAGCGCGGTGTCGGCGGTCGTGCCCAGCAGTCGCTCGGCGGCGGGGTTGAGGGCGATCACGCGGCCCTCGGCGTCGGCGACGACGACGCCGTCGGGCAGGTCGTCGTACGCCGCCTTCTCCGGCATCGACACCCACCTCCCCTGCTGCTCAGACGGCGGTCACTGTACGGGGAAGCACCCCCGGAATGCGCGCATCAGCGCTGCGCGCGCGCCGAGGCGTAGAGGCAGACCGCTGCCGCCGTCGCCAGGTTGAGCGACTCGGCACGGCCGCGCAGCGGGATGCGGACGGTCCGGTCGGCCAGTGCCAGGGCGTCGTCGGGCAGGCCGGAGGCCTCGTTCCCGAGCAGCCAGGCGGTCGGTGCGGCCAGGGCGCCGGCGTCCATCAGGTCGTCGAGGTCGTCCCGGCCGGAGCCCGTCGTGGCGAGGACCTGCAGGCCCGCGGCGCGCGCCGCGGTGACGGTCTGCTCCAGGGTCGGTCCGTGGACCACGGGCAGGTGCCAGAGGCTGCCGGCCGTCGCCCGCACGCACTTGCCGCCGTGCGGGTCCGTCGAGCCGTCGGTCAGCACCACGGCGTCGGCGCCCGCCGCGTCGGCGGTCCGGATGACGGTGCCGGCGTTGCCGGGGTCCTGGGTCGCGACGAGCACCGGGACCAGGCGCGGGCTCCCGGTGAGCGCCTGGGCGAGAGGGACGTCGACCAGGGGCGCCACGCCGAGCACGCCCTGCGGGGTGACCGTCTCCGCCATCGCGGCGAGCACGTCGCGGCTGACCGGCGTGACCGGGCAGGGTGCGGCGGCCAGCAGCTCGGCGAAGCGCTGCTGGCCGTCCGGGTCGGCGTAGAGCTCGACCAGCGTCGGGAGGGCTTCCCGTACCGCCTGCGGACCCTCCACGACGAACCGGCGCTCGGCCACACGGGCCGAGCGCCGGGTCAGGCGTCGTACTGCCTGGACCCGCGGTGAGCGGGTCGAGGTGAGAACCTCAGGCAGCGTTCTTCGCGGCTGCGGGGCCGCCGGTGCCGTCGGTCGGGAGCGCCGCGCGGGCGACCTCGACGAGCGCCGTGAAGGCCGCGGCGTCGGTGACGGCGATGTCGGCGAGGACCTTGCGGTCCACCTCGACGCCGGCAGCCTTGAGCCCCTGCATGAGGCGGCTGTAGGTCATGTCGTTCAGGCGCGCCGCGGCGTTGATGCGGGTGATCCACAGCTTGCGGAAGTCGCCCTTGCGCTTCTTGCGGTCGCGGTACTCGTAGGTGGCCGAGTGGAGCAGCTGCTCCTTGGCCTTGCGGTAGAGCCGGCTGCGCTGACCGCGGTAGCCGGAGGCCTTCTCGAGGACCTCACGGCGCTTCTTGTGGGCGTTGACCGCCCTCTTGACGCGTGCCACTGGTGTTTCCGATCTGTGTGGGGGGAGGTGGGCTCGAGGGTCAGCTGCTGAGCAGCTTCTTGACCTTCTTGGCGTCCGCGGGGGCCAGCTCGACAGTGCCGGTCAGCCGACGGGTGAGGGCGCTGGACTTGCGCTCCAGGAGGTGCCGCTTGCCGGCCCGCTCGTGCAGGATCTTGCCGGTCCCGGTCACCTTGAAGCGCTTCTTCGCGCCGCTGTGCGTCTTCTGCTTGGGCATGTCTGCCGTCGTCCTCCTGCTCGGGGCCGTCCCGCGGGGTGTGCGGGCCGGTTCGTCGTGTCGTGCGGTCTAGCCCTGCGCCTCCGCCGGCGCGTCCTCGGGGACGGGCTTGGCGGCCTTCTTGAGGTCGGCGGCGTTCTTGTGCGGGGCCAGGACCATGATCATGTTGCGACCGTCCTGCTTCGGCGCGGACTCCACGAAGCCGAGCTCCTGGACGTCCTCGCCGAGCCGCTGCAGCAGCCGGAACCCCAGCTCGGGGCGGGACTGCTCGCGGCCGCGGAACATGATCGTGATCTTGACCTTGTCGCCGGCCTTGAGGAACCGGACGACGTGGCCCTTCTTCGTCTCGTAGTCGTGCGGGTCGATCTTGGGGCGGAGCTTCATCTCCTTGATGACGGTGAGGACCTGGTTCTTCCGG